>JAZSIZ010000065.1:0-12450 GCA_045534015.1 Victivallaceae bacterium
GGTAAAAAGTTTGAAGCCGGGAATAGTGAAATTACGGGCTGCCGGTTCAAAAGGATCTGCCCCCATAACGATTTCAAAACCATCTTCCGGACGGTGCGCCTGATAAGCGTGCAGACCTCTGCCGTAAACACCGATAATACCTATTTTGTGCATTTTTTCAACTCCTCCGCCAATCGGCATTGAATTACATCCGGTTGCTCGAGCAACTAAACTTAATGATTTTAATTTAGCACCTATTTACTTGTAATTCAAGGACTTTTTTATTTTTTTACAAGAAAAAAATCTGCGGTTGCTCAAACGATATAAAAAAACACCCCGGGAACCAGACAGGCGACCGGGGTAATTTTGCAAACGGAAAAATTATTTGACTTCAAATCCGGGATAAAAATGCATACTGTCTCTACCAGCAGAACGGATAGTCTGGGTTTCCGTATCACTCAAATTTGAAACATTACCGCCGACATAGAGAACATTCGCCCCTTTATTATGACGCGGAGCTACTTTTTTAGAATCCTCAAACTTGCAACTGCCTTGAGTGGAACTCACCTCACTGCTTTCACCAGTATGATAAGCATCAGCAAACATAACTTTTTTAGATGGACTTTTTACCTGCTGATATTTCCACGCCGCCTGTCTGGTGCCGTCTCCAACTCTTGTACAGAGAATGAAGTTATACCCGTAAGATGTGTTGTTGCTTGACCCCATCTTATCACCCCCATTGTAGGTGACGTTGAAATTAGGATCGCTGGGACACCCGAGAACCGGAGTCATTTTGCCGTAATCGGTCTTGCTGACATATTCGACCATCTGCACATAGGGGTCGAGCAGAAACATCCACTTCATCCAGTTCAATTTCTGCCCTTTGAACATAGCTGTTCCCGGCTCATATTCACAAAAATAATCTTCATTATCACTGCGATACATTTCCATCGCAGTACCGACTTGTTTCAGATTACTGATACAGCTGGCAGTGCGGCCGCGCTCACGGGCAGAGTTGAGTGCAGGCAGCAGAATCGCCGCCAGGATCGCAATAATTGCAATGACTACGAGAAGTTCAATAAGGGTAAACCGTACCCGGTTTACCCTCGCATGCGAGGGTACGTTAAACATAAGTCATATTCCTTTCAATTTTCCGGTACTGTCATAATTATATGCAAAAAACCATCAAAAGTCAATAGCTGAAATGAAAATTTGTTATTTTTTATCCGCCGGAGCAATGAATACGCTCTTCCAGATGCCGCACAAACCGATACGTTTGTCGATGCTGACGGTCAACACATTGTTTTTCTTTTTCAGCAGACCTTTCGGAATCGCCACTTTGAATGAATCACGCCATGAATTGGGATTGCCTTTGTAGGGATACGGACGGTCACCGATCTTCTGACCATTCAGATAGAATGTGGCAGTGCCATCCACCGCAATAAAGACAAATTCATAATCCCCGGCAACTTCATCCATATCAAAACTTGTCCGGTACCAACCGATGCCTTTGAAATCCTTGCCGTGTTTGGCAGCCCATGCTTTGCCGTAGGGCTGTTTTTCCCAATGAGAATCAACTCCGATAGAGGCATCTTTACTCCAATCTGCTTCCGGAGCATACCACTTTTCTTTCAAACCGACCTCTTTGGGGTCAAAACGGATCTTCCAGCCGCTCATTTCAGTGGCATTTTTCTCATAGATCTTGAGCATTTCACGGGAGGGCCAGTGACGCCCCTCGAGCCACTGCAGATAACCGATATTGATACCGTAGAGGAACTCTACGCTGTTGCGGAATTTATCCAGTTTTGCAACAGCATTGGCGAAGTTGGAAACATTGCCGCCAGCCTGATATTTACGGAATTCTTTCTGCGCAGCGATCATAAGTCTCACATTATCCAAACCGGAAAGCAGGAAGATCAGACGGTAACTTTCATCTTTACTCAATCCTTTTACCTTCTGCGCACGATGCAGAATATCATAGCATTTGGCAAGAACCTCTTCCGTGAAAAGTGAATCAGCCACCAGCAGCATATCAAGGAACAGCACACCGCCCTCGATGGTATCGCCCTTGAAGGGGCTTTTGAAACCGGAATACATCGTCACTTTGGTGATGTATTCAAAATACTCTTTCACCAGATCTTTTGCCGGACCGAAAGCCGCATAGAAGTCGGCTTCCATCTGCTCTAAAGAAGCTGAGTCGTGGTTGGTCTGAGCGACCACAAAGTTGACCAGCGGCTGTGATGACCAGCAGCCGGTACAGCTGTCAAGGTCGCTGCCCACCATGCCATTGGCAAGCGCATAGTTGAAAACTTCATAATATTCGTTGTGATACTGGATCGGGAACGCCTGACCGTCACTGGTGAAGTTGGGGCGGAAAAGCAATTTTGCCCCGGTATCTGACCATCCTTTCCATTCACGTTTGAATTTATTCACGGAATCTTCCGTCCACGGATACATAATCTGCGGGCAGAAACGCAGAACCACCCGGTCGTTGAGTTTCACTTTGCCGGTGGGAGCTTCGCTGTAGTTGGCGTAAACCAGACCGAAAATGATCGCATTTTTGTCGATTTTATCCGCCTCTTTCTGCACATTCATGTAGAATTGGCAGTAACGGTCACTGACTGATCCCAAAGCACGGTGCCACACCGGATCACCGGCTTTGAAACGGCGCAATGCTTCAGCTTTTCTCTGCGCCATGGGAATAGGAGAGTTATCAGCTTTCAAGCACTCGTCGCACATACAGAATCCGGCAGTATCGTTTTCATTGGCGTTGATCGTTTTTCTCCGCTTGGGGTTCGCAGCCCACTGGCGGACGATCTCTTTGGCAAACGCCTTATTGGTCACGCACATGGAAACAAATTTGGTCGGTGACGGTCCACGGGTGCCATCAGGCAGCATACAGAAAAATTCCGGATATTTATCCCCGTACATTCTCCACCAATGGACAAATGCATGACCGTGCTGATAGTCAAAATCCCATGAAAAACGGTGGCGTTTCATATAAAGTTTCTGCGCCTGCATGAAACGGAAACGGCTGTTATCGCTCGACCAGCCATTCGTGCTGGCACCGATGCGCCAGCGGCTTGCCGCCAGACGGGGAACGACCACCGTTTTACCTTCCGGAACAGAAATATTTTTCTTTACCGGTACATAAGTACCCAGATCTCCGGGCCACAGCCAACGGACACCAAGGAACTTTTCGATAAATTCATAGACCGAATAGAGCGATCCCTGGGAAACATCCCACTGCCAATTGCCCGGTTCATCTTTGCCGCAGATGTAAATGTCATCGCCGATAACATTGATCTCACCGTAGCTTTTGACCATCTGCGCCGGCAGTTTCACCGCCTTTTGAGCAGAAACCGTGTTCCCGATGAAAATGTAACTGCCCTCCGGCAATTTGCCGTCATCTTTCAACAGCGGCGGCAGGGGGGATTTTGCCACTTTTGCCAGATGCACCCGCAATTCAGTGGCGGCATGCACATTGGCACGGGAAGCATTCGGCTCGATGACCACACCTTTGATCTGGTATTTACCATCTTTGAGCAGCTCCATGCCGCCCAGTGTCAGAACCGCTGACAACTGGCACAGCAACAACATAATAACAGATAAACGCATTCTTACACCTCCTTTGTTGTATCAAGCAAGCCTGCGTATTCACGGTAACGGTCATAAAGTCCGTGCGCCTGAATGTAGGCACTGTTGGGACTCATGAAGTGGGAAAATTCAAAGGTGATCGCCTTTTCAATACCCACTCTTTCAGCAGCACGGAGTTTGTACCACATCTTTTCCCATTTGACCGGCAGAAATTTTATCGGCATATCACGGTCAAAGGTTTCACAATTTGTCCAGCACTGAACATTGTATTTGCGGGCAAGTGCCATATTGATTTTAAGATAATCTTCCAATTCCTGCAGCTCCACATGACCATCCTGAAAGGCAATGGCATCAACCGAACCGGCAATGCAGGAAAATATCTCATCCCAATCTTTTTCATGCTGTTCCAGCGGAATGGAACCGGCATTGATCCCCAGATCAGCATTGGCTTTCACCCCCTGAATGAAGGGAGATACCAGCACCGGCAAACCGCCGGAAACCGCTTTGCAAAAACTGCCTATAGCCGCATAAGTTTCCGCGACATTGCCGGTCTTGTGGGAAATTTCAGTACTCAAGTACCAGCCTTTGAAAGCTTTACGGTGTCCGTAACGCTGCCATGCTTCCTCAATCACCATCTTATTGGTATCGACTTCCCATTGAAAATCCAGCGAATCCGACGGACGGGCAGAATCATAGGTTCCGAAATAAAACGACATCTCATACTTTTCCGCCAGAGTAAGAAACATATCCACCAGATCGCTGAACGGCTCAATACAGTTTTCCCGTTTCATCAATACCTGCGAGGGATAAGTCAGATATTTGCGAAGCCCGCAACGGATCATGATCACCGTATCAATGCCGATGTCTTTCATACTCCGGAAGTCACGATCCCACTCTTTTACTCCCCAGTTGTGATGGGGAATATCCCAACTTATCTCGTCGAGAAATGTTCCTGTTATTTTCAACACTTTTACACCTCATATATTTCTGGTTGTTTTACGCATTATCAAAGGAGCTTTCAGCATCACCGGCTCCACCTTTTCCCCGGCAATCAGCTGCAATATCATCTTTCCGGCACACGTACCGATTTCCTCTTTCGGTTGAGCAACCGTGGAAAGCGGATACAATAATTGTTCTGCCGCAATATCCAGATTGTCAAATCCAATGACCGACACATCATCAGGTATCTTTTTCCCCATTTCCAGAACCGTCTGCGCCACGCCGAGTGCCGCAAAATCACTGGCTGCAAAAATACCGTCTGTTTCAGGATGAGCTGCCAGAAGCTGTGCTGTTTTCAATTTTGCCGCCCCGATCTCCACAGCAGATTCGATAACCGGCGGCTTGTACCCCGGCATTCTTTCCTCCATTGCCGCAATAAATCCTCTGCTCCGGTCGGCAACTTCCGGAGAATTAGCGTTGTGAGAAATCATGGCAATGTGACGGCAACCGCTGTCGCACAACGCATAAACAGCACTTTTTGCCGCTTCAAAATTTTCCACCGCTACAAAATATTCACTTATCTCTGCCGAGTGATCCATCAACTGAACCACCGGAATACCGCTTTTGCGGATGAAATCCGCAACTTTTCTCACTTGCAAAGAGGGATAAAGCACGATCCCATCCACATTTCTCTGCACCATCTGCTGACAGACTGCCCAGTAATCATCGTCAGCTACCGGCGGATTCATCAGGAGCAAGGTATAACCGTGTTTTCTTGCCTCCTGCTCCATACCGCTGATGATCAAACTGTAAAAACTTACCGAAATAAACGGAACCAATACTCCGATAAGTTTGCTTTTCTGTGTCACCAGTGAACGCGCCGCCGTATTGGGAACATACCCCATTTCAGCAACAGTTTCCAAAATCAATTTCCGGGTCTGCGGAGCAAGTCTGCCGGTGTGGTTCACTGCATGCGATACGGAACGGATGGAAATCCCCAGCCGCAACGCAACATCTTTCAATGTGACCATAGACCTCTCCGGAAAATGAAATTGTCCTTGAATGCAAACTGCAAAAATACTTTTTTTTCAAAACAAATCAACCATTTTTTATCGCTTTTCAGCCAATTAGCAACGCTGATTCAACGATAAACCAACTCTATGCTTTTACAGATACACTATCACATAAAAAACTGTTTTTCAAATCAATTTGACGCTTTTTTCAAAAAAAAAAATCAAATTATTTCACACCGTGCGAACATATTCTATTTTATAGAATAAAGCATTCTATTTTGTAGAATAATGTACCGCTTTATGTCCTTTATTTTTCACATGATATTTACCGTCACGCACCTGTATTGACGGGTGCCAGACAAAAACAACGTTATGGAGCAGCGATATGAAAATCGGAGTCTTTGCACATTGATCAAGACCTCTCTGAAGCTTTATGGAAATCCTCTCTGACAAAGGTTATGATATCTGAATTATGAAAGCCCATTTCAAAAGCATTGGTACTTTTTATTAAAAGTACGTCTTCCCGTGCAGTAAACCTGTTTTCCGGCATCCATCTTGACTTTTTGCAAAAAAACTGAAATCCCGAATTTTTGAACATACACCTCCATTCCCGTTTTTGACGGAAGTTTTTGAGTTTTTTATTTTTGAGTTTGAACTTGCAATAAACACTTTCACGGTGTATAGTAATATGAAGGCAATTTATAAACCTATTGCCAGCAAGTAATTTTTATCAAAAGGAGTTTTTACAATGAATGATTCTTTACTCTCACGCGTGAGAGTAAAGCCCCGGGGCTTTACTCGTGGCATCCACGCCATAAAAGAACCATCCTTCACCCTCATCGAACTTCTGGTGGTGATAGCCATTATCGCTATTCTGGCAGCAATTTTACTTCCGGCACTCAACAGTGCAAGGGAGCGCGGACGCTCATCTCAATGCATCAACAATATCCGTCAGGTACACATGGCCCAAATGGCTTACGCCGAAGACAATGATGGTTTTGCTCCATGCTATATTGCCGAAGAATACTCGCTTTTCAACAATCTTTTCGACAAAAAACAAACCGGCAACGGTTCGCTCTATCATTATCTCAAAGGTGGCGGTTGTTATACAGTCGGCAATTCCGAATATCCGATGATAACCTTTTGTCCGTCAGGCGGAAGATATGACTACAAAAACGGTGCCGAAGGTTCAACTGCCGGTCAAATTTTCCTGGGTAATCCGAATTTCGGATATTCTCTCAATTATTACACCTCCAATATGGGTGTCGATCCTGCGTCAAAATATTTCCAGAAATTTCTATCAGGAGATAATTTATCCAAACGGTCAAGCGTAGTTGAAATCGGCAAAAACCATCCTACCCTTTATACCCAGACACAGACCGGAGCCCATGGGGCAAACAGCGGTGTCACCGGATTCAAATTTTTAACTTTCCGTCACAATAAGCTGAGTAATGTAGCCTTTGCCGATGGTCATGTCGAAGCGATTGCCCCAAACCATTTTTCAGGCAATGTTGAAGGTTGGAATTCTCCCAACGCCTTTTTCCGGACAAATTAAAACTGAATCAGTATAAAAAGAAAGATATTTCCATGAAAAAATTTGCAATATTACTGTTGGCAACAACTTTTTTATCTCTTGTTGCCGATGTCATTATTTTGAAAGATGAATTCCAATGGCCTCTGCGCCGCTGCTGGTGGATAACCCAGACTCCGACCCGAGAAGCTGTCTGGGAAAAAGAGTACACCGAATACATTTTCGGTTCCCGCATCAAAATCCGTTATTTCAATCCCTCTGTGCTAACCAAAGTTGAAGTTATCGATGCCAATGGGAAAGTGATTTTCTCCAACACCGATTTTTCCAGATACAGTTGGGCAAATATTCCAGTTCCCGGCACATACACCATAAAAGTGTACGGGAAAGCGACCGATAAAAACACTTCGGTTGCAATAGATATCTGGAATAAAAAAACGCCCGGTTCAAAAGAGTGGGATACTTACTTCATGACTGATTGGCGTTTTTCCGATAACGCAGCAAAAGCAGATCCGGCAGGAGGAGCATTACTTATACCGGTAAATAAAAAATACAATAGCATTTACACCGTTACCAGAAGTCTGACCCCAGGCAAAATGCACCGGATAAGCTTTGCTGTACAATCTGCAGAAAGTCAACAAATAACATTGGTATGCAGTTACAAAAAAAATGGCAAACGGGCACAGGCCTCCAAAAACTTTTTTGTCACTCCCGGCAAAATCAATTATTTCACCTTTGATTACCTGAATCATGACCCGAAAACCACTTATTCAGTATATTTTCAAAAGCCGATTACCTTTAAACAATTTACCCTTACTCAGCTTGACTCGGTTCCTCAAGCGCAAAAAAACCGGAAAATCGGCAATACTGTAGCACTCTACGAGGCCCGCGCCCCTTTTGCCGATCCGGTAGATGACCAAATCCAAACACCGGTCATCTATCGGAGAGCTCCGCGTAAAAACTATTTTGACAGTGTCCCGCAAAAATTTGAATTAATTAATTCAGTCGACACCTTTGCCAATCCCGGTGATTTTGCCGTCTGGTATTTTTCGGTATACAACCCGGTCGGCGATAAATCGATCGGACAAATCGATATATCGGATTTAACTGATGGAAAAAACATAATCCCTGCAAAAAAAATCAAACTTAATTTTGTAGAATTCCATGATTTCCCGATCAGCAACTGCAACTACATGAATATTCCGGAAAAAATTCTGCCGGTCAACGGTGCCCCGGAAGGGAAACTCAACCGGATATTCTGGCTGCAAAGCAAACTTGACAAAGACATTGCCCCCGGAATTTATTCCGGTTCAGTCAGTGTAATGTGCGGTATACAGAAACTGACATTGCCGATCCGTCTGCGGGTCATGCCTTTTAAATTGTCCCAACCGGAAAACATGTTCTGGTCTGTTTACAGCAACCTTTTTCACAATCAAAAACGCCATTATTCAGATGAAGTCGCAGAACGCTATCTCCGGGATCTTTATGATTACGGTATAACTTCCATCCATGCCAATGTCGGAGGCGGCACCGAGGATGTAGTAAAAAGGATTCAACGGCTGCGCATGAAAATCGGGATGAACGGTCCCATGTTTTTCGCCGGTGCGCTGGCAGAATACCACGCCTACAAAAAACTCGGCTTAAAAGGTGTCAACAGTCACCGGCAATTTGTTGATAAAGACGGCAAAACCAAATGGTGGTACGAAAGCGAAAATGTCAGAGAGGAATTCAAAAAACATTTGAAATACATTGATTTTCTGATGAAGCACCATGGTTCTCCTGAATACCACAATTGGTATTACCTCGGTCACGATGAGGCACATTTGTATGCTGATTTGTTCCGCAGTGCAATGCACCAATTCCGGCTTGCTAAAGAAGCAGGAGTAAAAACCATCGCAACGATTTATCCGGCTGAAAGAATGGATGAAATCGGCAAGTATGTGGATATTTGCAACAATATGATCATCGGAAATAACCGGATGATCCATGAACAGCTCATGTCTGTCGGAAAAAAACGGGGTTTTACCAATATTTATCTGGGAGCCGGATGTTATGTCGGTCAGGAGGGCGGTTTGATGCCCAACCGTCTATTGGCAGGTTTTCTCAGTTACAAACTCGGTGTTTCCGGTCATCTGTCTTACACCTATCAGGAACCGGCGTATCCGGTCGATCACTTCAAACGCGGAAAAGTTTATTGTCTGGTATATCCGACCGCCAAACGCCCCTCTCCCGACAAAGTAAATATCTTCACACTGGAATATGAAGGAATCCGGGAGGGGATCATCGATTATAAGTACATGAATGAATTGTCAAAAGCCATTGCCGCTGCCCGCAAAGCCGGACGGATTGCAGAAGCTGACGAGGCAGAAAAAACCATGAAGAAAATCCTGGATCTGATTCCGTATTATGATGAATTTAAAGAAGCCGGCAATGGCAACAGTATTATGCAAAAAAATGTCTTCGATAATAATACTGCCGATTATTTGCGGATGCTCGCTGCCGATGCAATATTGAAACTTACCGAGGGGAACAAATAAATGAAAAAATACTTCCTTATAATTCAGTTGGCGATCGGTCTGACAATTTCAGCAGCAGATTTGATAAAACATACTCCGGGTTCTGCACTATGGGATTCAATTCCCCTGACGGAATTCACCAAATGGGTGGAAGGCGGTAAACCTGACATACCTACCAGTGCCCAAATAACCTACGATGACAACCGCCTTTATTTCAAGATAATTTGTACAGAACCAAATCTTAATGAAGCGCGCCAATCCATGCGTTACAGCAAACACGACGCTCCGGTGTGGATCAATGAGTGTGTAGAAATATTCATTGCCAATGAACAAAAAACCGCAGGTTATTACCAATTTGTAGTGGATATACACAACGGATCAGCAGAGCTGCGGCACGGCGATCAGGCATGGCCGTCCCCGATCAACTGGAACAGCTTCTGGAGTCATTCAGTAGAATACACCACAACCAGTTTCACAGTCTATGCTTCAATCCCATGGAAAACTATTAATATTGCGCCGGGGAAAAATCAGGAGGTCTGGATCAATATATCAAGAATGCGCAAAATCCACCCGTGGGGACGCTCCGTCTTCTCACCGAAAACACCCAAACAATTACACAGCAAAAACGCATTCATCCATTACGGGAACCTGAATATTGCCGCACCGCAAGCGACGGGAACAGTAAAACACTCTATCCCGTTGGCAGCAAATAATACGGTTGAATACACGTTGACCAATATCAATAAAACTCAGCTTGATGGTAAACTGGATTTTCTGGTTACCGTAAGCAATGGTTCGGAAGAAAAATTATGCTCGAGCCCCATCACCCTCCTCCCGGGGAAAACACTCACCGGAAAATTCACCTACCGGATGCCGTATGCGGGAAATTATCCGGTAAGGCTTGTTTTTACTGCCAATGGCAATACCTGCGATATATGGGGAGACAATCTTGCCTACAGCGTGCCGCTGGAAATAGGTGAAGCCAAACCGGTTGCCGTCACCGGCAAAGATCATGCGGTCCTTGCCAGGATCTACATCCCATTTTCTGAAGCGATGCTGAAAATCAATATTGTTGATAAAAATGGAAAAATTGTTGCTACCAGGGATGTTCCGGTGAAAAAGAATGCATTTTTCTTTAATTTGCCGACTTCAAAACTTGCTGCTGGAGATTACCAGATTACTGTACAATTAATACAAAAGAACAAAGAACACTTTAAACAGATACTGCCCTTGCTGATCGTGCCGGATATATTCTGACACAGGATGGCTTTTCTGCAAGATATTATGAGAGACCTCTTTGGGTCTCTCATAATATCTTTGATTATTACGTCTGATCAATGATGGAAGTCGAGAAGTTCGACAACAAAAATCAAAGTTGAGTGCGGCGGAATGGCATTACCGGCTCCGTGGGCACCGTAACCGAGACGGGAAGGAATGAAAAGACGGTATTTGGAACCGACCTTCATCAGCTGCAGAGCTTCCGTCCAGCCGGGAATAACCTGATCAACGGGAAATTCGATCGGCTCGCCGCGGGCGATGGAACTGTCAAAAACTTTGCCGTTGGGCAGCTGTCCTTCATAATGGACTTTCACAGTGTCACGCAGACCGGGTTTATTTCCGTTTCCTTCGACGAGGACTTGATACTGCAAACCGCTTTTGGTGGTAATGACACCCTGCTTTTTGCCGTTCTCTTCAAAGAACTTTTTCTCGGCTTCCAGGACTTCGGCACTGCCCTCATTTTTCTTCTCTTCGACTTCTTGCAGAAGCTGCTGCAAACGGCGCATCTGGGCGGCATACTCCTCTTTGGTCAGTTTGAGTTCGCCGCCGTTGAGCAATTCGGCAACGGCATTGCCAAGAAAGGGCAGATCGACTTCTTTGACGGGGAGCTGCTGAATGCTCATGGCGAAATTCATCGCCAGAGCATAACTGAGGCGATCAGCATCGGTTTTCAATTCAATAGCCATAATTTTTTCCTTTTGTTTATGGAGTTTCTTCCAATGACCATCCTTAAAAATAGCCCCGGAACAGTTAATTGTCAACCTCAAGAGAAATTTTTTACATCAGAAAACTCTTTTTTTGCAAATTTTTTTGCCTTTTTTGCAAAATCAACTTGCATTTTTACTAAAATGGTGTATTTTATGTAAACGTTGACAGTGATCGTCAACGGTTGATAAAGATATGGCGCGGGGGAGTAGCTCAACTGGTTAGAGTGCCACCCTGTCACGGTGGATGTTGCGGGTTCGAGTCCCGTCTCTCTCGCCATTATTTTACGAAAGGTGCTGATTGGATTCAGTGCCTTTTTTGTTTTTAAATTTTTCAGCCTCTTCGACGGTTTATGACAGAAACTCATATAGATTTCTCGCGTGAAATTTCCGGCAGTTGATAGATTTTTAACTTGAAGAACTCACAATCTCTAAAGCCGTAAGGCGGAGACGGACGGGCGGAATGGGCGGCAGAACGGATGGTAACGGATGGTAACGGATGGTAACGGATGATTACGGAGCCAGATAGGCTTTATGCCCCCCCGTGGCATGCTGGCTGCGTGGGAGTTATGCAAGGCGTTATGCCCGTGGCATGCAGGATGCGCGGATGTAATACAGAGCGTTACTTCCCGGAGCAACGCTTTCTATTGCACAGCTAAAAGCACGGCTGGCACTTACCGTTCCGGTCTGCGTACCGCATTCCGTAAACATCCGCAAGCATCCTTACCACTCCGTAAAAAAATGGCTTGTGCAGACTGCAAAGGTTCTGTTTGCATGAGGGGATAGGCAACCGTTCCACGGTTTCCTCCCCTCATACTCCCCAACCTTTACGCACACATTTTCCAAGCGGATTCAGTGCGACAGTTTCCACTACAGTATACGCCGGGTGTTCCGTG
>JAZSIZ010000134.1:0-16182 GCA_045534015.1 Victivallaceae bacterium
GGGTTTTGCGACGAGTACGCAGAGGGAGTATACTACCGTATTCGACCTCTGCGGCGCAGGAGCAAGGCGCGAGATTGACCACGATGCGCCACCGCAGTAAAGATTTTTTACAAAAATTGAGACAATAATAAAACGTAATAAAGGTTGCTGTTTTTTTTGAGGGAGTTTTCATAATATGCTGAAAAAATTTTCCATCGTTTTTATTTGTTTTTGTTGCATCATGACCGTCGCGGCATCGGGCAGCAGAGCGATCGTTGTCCGTAAAAAGACCCAGACCAATCCGACGATAGCTTTTGCCGGAGTCCCGGGAAATAAGGAGCTTTCCGGTCAGATCAGCCGTTTTATCTCATTCAGCGGCTGGTTCGATCCGGCTCCGGCGGGGAAGCGTGCTGATTATGTGTTGAAAGCCATTGCCGGTTCCGGCAGTGTGGATATTCATTTGTATCAGGGGGAAAACCGTCTGGTCGGCTGGCGTTTTTCTCTGGCATCCGGTGCGAGGGAAACTGCCAAAAGTGTGGTGGATAAGATCATAGAACACCTCTTTGAACAGCTCAAGGTTCGTGGATTTTGTCACAGCCGTATTGCGTTCTGTGCAGAGACCCGCCCCGGGATCCGTAATGTTTTTACCTGTGATATCGATGGCGGTAATATGGAGCAGATCACCAATTATGCCACGCTCAATGTCGAACCGTGCTGGAGTCCTCTGGGAAAGACGATCTGTTTTTCCAAATATGGCAGATCCGGGATCGATATTGTGGAAACCACTGTCGGGAAACCCCGTAAAAGCAGGATCGTGACCTCGTTCCGGGGGATCAATACCGGGGCTGCCATTTCTCCGGATGGACGGTATATGGCGGTTATTCTCAGTCCCGATCATCAGGTCGATCTTTATGTCCTCGGTTTGCAAAAACGTTATATGAAACGGTTGACCCGGGGAATTGCAGTGGAGGCGTCCCCCTGTTGGAGTCCGGATGGTTCACAGATCGCATTTGTCAGTGACAGCCGCGGCAATCCCCGTATTTTTATTGCCAATGCCGACGGCAGCAATCTGCAGATGCTTCCGTCTTGCGGGATCGATGCGGTGACGCCCAGCTGGAGTGCAGACGGCAAGATCGCTTATGCCACCCGTCCATCCCGCCGGTCGAATTATGTTTTGGCGGTTTATGATTTGAATACCAAAAAGAATGAGATCGTCAGCAAGGGCGGGGGCAGCTGGGAATCACCCGGCTGGGCAGCCGATAACCGTCAGGTGGTTTGTAAACGTGTACTTGATGGCAAATCTTCGTTGTGGATCGTCGATACCAAAACCGGCAGAGAGCGTGAATTGCTCCGTACCGGTACAGAACTTTTTGATCCGGCGTGGTCGCCCTGTGTAAAACGGTGAATGGTTATGTTTGATTGTGCTGATTACTTCAACAGCCTGAATATGTTCGGTATCCGGCTCGGGCTGGCTGCAACCTGTGAATTGATGGAACGGGCCGGACATCCGGAAAAGAAGTTGCGGTTCATCCATATCGCCGGGACCAATGGCAAAGGCTCCACCGGGGCAATGCTGGAACGGGCTTTGCGGGCATGCGGTTTGCGAACCGGATTTTACACTTCTCCGCATCTGATCGACATCCGGGAACGTTTCCGGATCAACGGTAAATCGGTTTCAGAGGATGAATTCAACCGTGCAGGGGAGGAGTTGAGCAAAGAAGCCGACGGCGGGGAATTCAGTTATTTTGAGTTTGCCACGGTGCTGGCAATGAAAATTTTTGCGGCGGCACAAGTGGAGGTCGTGATCTGGGAAACCGGAATGGGCGGCAGATTGGATGCCACCAATGCGGTCGTTCCGGAAGCTTCGGTCATTACCAATATCGCCCTTGACCATCAAAGTCATCTTGGAAACAATGTGGCGGCGATCGCTGCAGAGAAAGCCGGGATCATCAAAAACAATGTTCCGCTTTTTCACGGAGTGCTTCCGGAGGCTGCTGCGGAAGTTATCTATGCCAAAGCCGCAGAGGTGTCTGCTCCGGTCTATCCGCCCCGGGCGGTGGTGCCGGAAGTGGAAAGTTTTTCCGGCATCTGCCAGTGTTTTACCTATGACAACCGGAAAATATCATTGTCTCTGCCCGGGAAAATGCAGCGGGAAAATTTCCGTATCGTATATGAAGTGCTTGCGTATTTCGCCTCCCGGTGGAATTTTTCTCTGCCGGATGCTCTGGCGGCATTGAGTGAAGTCAGATGGCCGGCAAGATTTCAGCATCTGGGCAATATGATCATCGATGGCGGGCATAATCCGGATGGTGTCCGGGCGTTGACCGAAGCGGTCAAAGAGCGTTATCCGGAGGAAAAATTTACAGTTGTTTATGCGGCATTCGGTGATAAACAGGCCCCGGAATGTCTGAAATTTCTGGATACCATTGCCGCAGAATATATTTTCACTGTTCCCGGAGCAGAGGGCAGGGCGGCATTTTCGCCCGATGAACTTACTGCATTTACAACTGTCCCGTGCCGTATAGAAAATGACCCGGCAAAGGCTGTTGTTTCTGCTTTGCAGCAGAGTGCTTTGCGGGTCATCGTTTCCGGTTCGCTCTACCTTGCCGGAACTGCTCTGTCTGCAGTTTCCGGCACGGAGTCGGCTCTGGATATTTAATTGCTTTTTAATGCCTCTTTGAGTATCGGCAGGATGGTTTTGTACATCCGGTAAAATCCCAGATCGTTGGGGTGGCATCCATCGACTGTACAGCAGTCGCGCAGATCGCTGCCGAAAAGGGTTTCCCCATCGACGAACCAGACCTTTTTATCTCCGTTTTTCACGGCATTGTCAAAGGTCTGTTTGATCACATCCCGGCGTTTTTTGCAAATTTCAATTGCCTCTTTGCTGTTGTAGGCAAAGTCACAGCGGCTGACCATGATCACCGGCAACTGCGGATGAGCTTTGCGGATGGCTTGGAAAAACGGTTCATGAGTTTTCTGCAGATGATTTATATCCGGGGCATTGTGGTCGTAATCCAGCACAAAGACAGAAAGATCCAGCGAATTGATCGCTTCTGCCATTGCCAATTCACCTCTGGCACTGCCGGAAAAACCGAGGTTTATCTGTTCGGCATCCACCGCCCGGCAGAGCATGGAAGTGTAAACATTTCCGGGGCGGGAAGCACAACCGCCCTGGGTTATGGATGATCCGTAGAAAAGTACCGGACGGTCAACTTTGTGTGCCCCGGGCGGAGCGATGCGACTGCCGGTTTTCAAACCTATTTCCACCGATTCTGCACCGCCGTAGAGCGGGAAGTTGATGACCCAGTCACAGAATTTTTTATCCGGATTTACTCCGACGATGCCGGTAAGTTCCGTCTGTTTCGGATTCGGCTGCAGTGTTTTGTTATAGAGCAGTTTTCTGCCGGGCATTTTGAAAAAGCTGTCAAAACCGGCACTGCCGGCTCTGGGCATGTGGTTCATGTCGCAGCTGTGGGCAAGTTTTGCCCGGATCATAATCTCCGGAGAATCCGACCGGAAACGGATGCAGGCTCCGGCGGTGTGCCATGACAGTTCTTTTACTCCGTCATTGACCTTGCTGGCAGGGGAATTAAGTTCCAGCCGGTGATAGATCCCGTTGTTTGCCTTCAGCCACGGCAGACCTTCAATAACGAAAGGGGTATTTTGGGCATCGATAAAAACAAAAACGTTTTCATCGACCTGTCCGGCGGAAAAATTTTTGTCGATAGTGGAAATATCCATTTTTCAGCTCCTGTTGAATCATTCAGCGTTGCGGGAGTATACTGTAACACCGGGAACTGGAAAAATCAACCGGAAAAAGACAAAAATCAGTGTTTTTGCAGCTGACGCTCCAATTGGAGCAGGGAACGGCGCAGAGAATCATCTTCTTCGCAACGCTCGGTAATGGTTTTTGCCGCATGCAGCACATTGGCGTGGGTTCTGCCGAAAACCGCACCGATCTCATTGCTGGAAAGGCTGGTAAGTTTGCGGCAGAGATACATTGCCACCATCCGGGGATCTGCCACATGTCTGGCCCGGCATTTTCCGACCATATCGGTCAGGGTCACGTTGAAGTGATTGGCAACTGTCTGCTGGATGGTTTCCGGACGTATATCCCGGGCAAGGCTCTCTTCGGCGAGCTGGGCATGGAGCAGATCTTCAGCTTCCGGAATGGAAAGATCTTCAGTGCCGCTCATTTCAGCATAGGCTGAAAGCCGCAGAAAACATCCTTTCAAGCGTCGTACTGAACTGGATATATTTTCCGCCAGAAACTCCAGAATGGTATCCGGCAGTGCCGGTGAGGTCAAGTGTGCCTGCCGCCACATGCGCAGAATCACCAGACGCTGTTCGTATTCCGGCATGCCGATCTGACAGGTCATCCCCTGTTCAAAACGGCTGCTCAAACGGCGGTCGATGCCGGATAATTCACACGGCTGCCGGTCGCTGGTCATCACGATCTGTTTGCCTTGCTGATAGAGGATATTGAAAATATTGAAAAACTCCTCCTGCAAAGCGGTCTTTTTTTCCAGACGGTGAATATCATCGATCAGCAGTACATCCACATCGCGGAACGGCGCACGGAATGTGGCGGTATTTTTGTGATGGGTCAGAGAATCGTAATATGAGTTGAGCATCTCATCGCAGGTCACATTGTGGATGACCAGCCCCGGACGTTCTGCGGAAATTTTTCCGGCGATCGCCTGAAGCAGATGCGTTTTCCCGATTCCGTTGGTTCCGTAAATAAAGAGCGGATTGTAACACTCTCCCGGGGCTTCTGCCGCCGAGCGTGCCATGGCGAATGCATGACGGTTGCAATTGCCGCAGACAAAATTGTCAAAAGAGTAAAGCTGGTTGCGGCGTTTTGCCGGAGAGGGCATCGGAACGGTCTGTTCCACTGCCGGTATTTCCGGAAGTTCCGCCGGTGACGGCGGCGGGGTTATACCGCTTTTGAAATCAAAACGGTAACTTCTGCCGTTGACATCACGCAGGGCATTGCTTATAAGATATGAGTAATGCTCCTTGACCATATCGAGGAAAAAGTCATTGGGGACACCGATGGTGAGCAAATCATCCTCCAGCGCAACAGCGGTCATCTGTGAGAACCACTGCCGATAGAGAGATTCACTCTGGCTTTTCAATTTAGTGACGGCGAGATTCCAGATCTCCTCCGCCATAAAAACAGTTGAATCCATCTTGTTGTACCTTGACTTTATTCTTAAAAAAAAACATCCAAAACAACAGAACAAAAAACCCCTGTCGCCGGACTTTATCCAAATCCGCCGATGCAGAATTTATTGACCGTATGCGCTCATGCACTTCCTTCTTCGTCAAAGGAATGAAAACGCAATTTTATTCACCGTTTCCGGCAAAATCAGAATCCCGGAATGGCGATTGTTCCGCCCGGGGATTCAGACAGTGCATAATATATGCCGCCGCCGGCATTTTTGCAAATGGTTTTTTTGATGAAAAAATAGTTTTGCTGAAGAAAAAAAACGTAAGCAAGCGGTTGTTCAGTGGTTTACGGAAAATATTTTTTTTGAGAAAAATTTTTTTGAAAAAACTTTCTTTTTTTTCAAGAGTTTACAAATATTTTTGCAGTTGTGCGCAGCTTCAATGAGTTAGATATGAAAGCGTTGAAAAAATATTTGGATTTCCTTAAGATAATGACGGTTGAAGTAAAAAAATGCTAAAAGTCAATAAATGTTTTTATACGGAAACGGATTAAAAATCTGTAACTTTATCTGCCCTGTGAAAAAAGCCGGAATTGCATTGAAAAACAGCAGTTTTTTCCAAAGTTATTTACAACTTATTTACAACCTGAAAAACAAAGTGTTTTTTATTTGGAAATGTCCGGAATTTTGTGAAACTGAAATATAAATTTGCAAAAAACATAATTTTCAATGAATGAAACATATCACCCAAGCTGCGATTTGTCAACTGCCAAATCATGGTTTGTTTTCTATCGGGTGATGCATCCGTCTTCGCTTACGCTACGCCGCGACAAGGCGTGCGACAATGTCGGTTTTTGCGACGATCCTCCGTCGCTGAAGCTTTGGAGGACAGCAGGTTCCCGATCAAGCACGCCAACGGGGCGTGCGCGACAGCCCGCAACCTGCCGAGCAGGTGCGCCAGTGCAGTAAAGATTTGCAAGCGGACAAATGCGGGAGTGATCCAAACGTTGGATGCAGCGTACGACAAGGTCGGGTTTTGCGACGAGTACGGAGCAGGAGTGTACTATGTACTCGACTGCTCCGGCACAGGAGCAAGGCGCGAGATTGTCTACGATGCGCCACCGCAGGAAAGATTTTTCACAAAAATTGAGACAATAACGTTTTTTTATGCAGTTTTTTTACAGCTCAGTTATCTGACAGCGGATTTGACCGTTTCCCAGTTCCCGCAGAAATTTTTGCAGAGCTTCTGTTTCCGTCTGCCGCAATGTTCCGGAAACAGCCACCCGGTCGGCAAAGGATTCAGCTTTTGTAATAAAACCGATTTGATTCAGAAATACTTTACACTCGGCATAAAGTGAATAGGGCAGGGTGAATTCAGCTTTGCTCATCGGCACGGATTCAATAAACGCGGCATTTTCAATTGCTGCTTTGGCGGCATCACTGTAAGCGTGGACTAAACCGCCCGTGCCGAGTTTTGTCCCGCCGAACCAGCGGGCAACTGTGATCATGGCATTGGTCACTTTACTGCCGAGCAGCACTGCCAGTACCGGTCGTCCGGCAGTTCCGGAAGGTTCCCCGTCATCGGAACAGCCGGAAATATTCTGATTTGCGCCAACGGTAAATGCATAAACGATATGCCCGCCGTTATCGTAGGTTTCTTTGCGCAGCTTCCATGCCTCTTTGGCTTCTTCCGGAGAGTGAACCGTGAAAACTTCCGCCAGAAAACGGGAGTTTTTGACTTTTGTTTCCGCTTGTCCCGGTGTGTCGATGATCAGCATCAGGCGTTCCTGCTCTTCTTTTTTCTGATCAGGATGATGATCCCGGCAGCAGCGGCAGCCGCCACTATTATGCCTGTGGTGATGATCAGGAAAACTTTTCCCCCCGCTTCGGATTCTTCCGGAGCGGTAAAGCGGGTCAGATCTTTTTGAACTTTGATCAGATCGGCATTATACTCTTCATAAAACGGTGCGACATCCGGCAGCTCTTTATCATCGGCATCGGTGATTGTCTGCGCCGCAAAACTTATGGTATCCAGCGGGATGAGTGATTTGTATTTTTCTCCGGCAAAGAATACCTGATCCCAGTTCGCAATGATTGCATAACGCCGCTGCGGGGCATCCGGGGAAAGCAGATTGATTCCGCAGCTGTAATCTTCCGGATCGTTTTCGACGCCGAAAAATCCGGCAAGCATCGGGATAATATCCAGATGGCTGCTCATTTTGGTATAGACTTGCGGTTCGACTCCGGGGTAGTAAATGATCAGAGGTGTACGGGTCTGCTCCTCATTGAAAACACTGCTGTGACCGAGTCTGCCTTTTTCGTAGTATTCTTCTCCGTGATCTCCGGCGATGACCACAATGGTATTTTCCAGCAGATTTTTTTCTTTCAGCAACTTGAAAACTTCACCCAGACGCATATCCAGATGATAGGCGCAGTTGGCAGCACGTTTGAATATGGCAGAACCGTCTTTTTCCGTGGTTTGCACCGCGTTGAATGGTTCTATGTAATCTTTGTAAAGCGTCGCTTCTTCCGGAAAACTGTATGGGTGGTGAGTGGACTCAAAGAACATGAAGCTGAAAAACGGTTTCCCGGAATCAGCTCCGTCGCTGATGGATTTCAGGAAAAGTTTGATATTTCTCTGGTCGCGCTCAAAGCTTTTGCCATTGGAATCTTCATGCATATCCTCATGGGGAACATTGAAAAATACCGTCTGGTCAAATTCCGGATAGGTGAATTTGCTGGAAGTGATGCATTTTAAACGGTATCCGTCTTCGATCAGCCAGTCGATGAAAAGCGGTCCGCGCCGTGCGGCAAGAAAGGCGTGCCAGTAACTTCCCGGCAGTGCATAAAACATGGAAAACACTCCCTGACGGGTGACATTGCCGCCGGAATAATGCTTGGAAAAGGTGATTGCGTTTTCTGCAAATTTTGAAGTTTCCGGCATGATTTCCGGAGTGAAAAGTCTGGCGGCAAGAGACTCGCAGGTGATCCATACGACATTGTATTTTTTATGGTCTTTGTTGCGTTTTATCGGCTTTTGCGGATATGCGGAAATCCGTGCATTCTGTGCCAGTTCCACCCGCACGGCATCTCTCTGCGGCTGTTCAAAGCCGAGTTTTTTGAAGAGGGATTTTGATGTTCCTTTAATGTAAAACGGTATGGCATCCGATGCCAGAAGCGGATCCGGATTCATCATGAAGTGAGCGTAGGAGTAGGTGAAAAACTGTATAAGGAACAGAATTCCGGCAGCCAGCGGGAAAATACAGTATGTTTTCCAGGATTTAATTTTGACAAAACTCCATGACGGATAATGCATAAAGCAGCGGATCAGAACGATATGGAGTGCCGCCAGCAGTAAAATTCCCGCTGCCAGCATAACTATTTCCCCGGTCATCAATCCCATTCCGGCAAAACCGCCCGGAGTGGTGAAAATATTCAGCACATGCGGGTTGATGTGGTAACCGTAACGGAAGTATAAACCGGCATCCAGCAGCAGCCCCAGATGCATCGGGAATGTACTGAAAAAGAGGATTATCCCGGTGATCAGCTGCCGGTATTTTTCTTTTTTATCGGTTGCAATTATCGCCAGAGACCCGGTAAGTGCCGGGATCAGGCAGAGTAAAAACGGATAAAAAATTACTGCCGGGATAATGATCAGACAGGTCGCCGCAGTCCAGTGAGGGATCCTCGGCAGAAACAGCAGGAAATTTATTACCAGCAGTGCAAAAAATACGGTGATGTAAGATGAAAGAGTGGCAAAACGCTTTTCCATAGGTGAGTTTTATGACCTTTTTGTGATTGATAAAACAGAACACAGAATGACTGTATAATATAGTTTAAATCACCTGAAAATGCAAGTCTTACTGCTGTAAAATACAGTTTTTTTCATACTCCTCCTTGACTATTGTAAAAAGTGCATATATCTTATATGGATGGGATATTATCTGCAAGTGCATTTAACAAAAATATATGGAGGAAAATTATGACTGCACGCCGTAAACGTTTGCTTATCACCCTGATTATTGCTATTGCATCCGGAGTGATCATCGCTGCCCTTTCAATTTACTTTTTTGCCAAATTTCCGGCATTCAAATCACTTTTTACCGGTGTGGATCAGACCGTTGAAGAGGTCAGGGAGAGCGGAACTGTGGTTCAGGCTCCGGTTCATCAGCAATCAGCTCCGGAAGTCCGGGCTGATCAGGAGGATTTTTCCGGAAAAGTATCTCTGGCAATTTTTATTTTCATAACTCTGTTGCAGGTTGCGGCTGTCGGTGTGGGCTATATGGTCATTGCCAATATAAAGCACGGAAATGCAAATGTCCAGCTCAAACTCCGCAATCTGGAAAATGCGGAAGTATTTTTTGATGTACCGCTTTACTTCGGACTTTTCGGTACAGTTTCCTCATTTCTGGTGATGACCTTTTCTCCGCAGAGCAGCCGTTTGATCGCTTACAGTTCAACCTTGATCGGTATTATATTCAGCCTTATTTTGCGTCTTGCTATGCAATATCCGCTGCGTAAACGTCTGGTTGCGCTTGATGCTGCCGGAGTGACAGAAGATCCGGAAGCAGATGATGACCTTGATTCAGACAACGAAAAAGCCGGGGAAGATGAATAATGAATAGAGCGATCCTTATAGTCATCTGTGACTTTCTGGTATCCTCGATGTTGACAATGATGACCGGTATGACGCCGGGGTATTCTGTCAGCAGCGGAGGCGGGCAGAAGAATATTTCTCCGGGGGTGCATAAGTCTGCGGAAATCGTTTACGATGAAATTGATGATTCAGAAGAGGAAGCTTTGCGCAAGCAGCTGGAAGAAGCCAATGATTACCAGCAGGTTCTGGAAGATAAACTGAACGAACTCAATGCCTTTCTGGAAGATGCCCGCAACAGACTCGACAATCAGGAAAAAGGGTATGTCGCGTTGAATCAGGAGTTGATCCGTTCAAGGTCGGCATTGGATGAAGCTAATAAAAAGCTGGATTCATCCCGGGAAGAACTGCTTGCGGAAACCCGCAAGTATCATGAAGTAAAGGAAAAGCTTACGGTCAGTGAAAATCTGCGGGAACGTGCCGAGAAAGATGTCGCGGAAAGTAAAGCTGAATTGAAAGAAACACAAAACAAACTGCTCAATGAAACTGCAAAGCATGGTCAGACCAAAACAGAACTCGGTAAGACCAAAGTGGAACTTGATGCCAGCAAAAGGGATTTGAAATTTGCCCGTGAGGAAGTGAAAAATTCCGATAGCGAGCTTGCTTCCACCAGAGAAGAGCTGCAGCGCATCCGCAAAGAGCGGGATGAGGAAAAGGATAAACACAGCCGTTCCCGGATCGAAGTTGTCAAACTTAAAGGAGATCTGGAAAGTACCGCAAAAGATTTGAGAGGGGTTCACGGTCGTTTGCGCAATGCTGAAAATACCAATGCACAGAACAGCCGGGAGTTGGTAAAACTGCGCAGGGATGTAGTCGAAAATAAGACAAAACTCGGTGTCCGTGAACGTGATTATGCCGAGTTGAAAGATCTGCTTGCCCGTAAGGAAGAGGAGCTGCTGGTCGAGCGGCTCAAGCGGCAGGATGCTGAAACCCAGCGCAATATGATGCAGGATGCCATGAAAGATACGGTCAAACAGCTTTCTGCCAAAGATGCCGAATTGGAAAAAAGCAAACAGGCTCTGGCAAAGAAAGAGGGCGAACTTGAAGCCGCACAGAAAAATGGTGTCGGTGTTGCAGTTCCTTCTGAAACCAAAGTCTTTGAGCGTTATGCCAAGGCTGTCATCCGTTTTGAAAGTGCTGTTTCAGAAAAGAAATGGGGCGGCAGCCGGGACAGTAAACTTACCAGTTACTATCCGGTGGTCAATTTCGGACCAGACCGGGTGATGATCGTCGGTTCACTCAACCGTTTTGCCGGTGACTGGGATACGGTTCTCAAATTTGAAGACGTTTCTGCTGTGACGATGACCTTTGCTCCGCTTTTCGGCAAGGACAGTACTTCTCCGCAGTTGATCTCCGACCGGATGCTGGTAAGTTCTGTAAATTTACACATGGCAGGATTCCGCTATACCGGTTATACTGCCCGTCCGCTTGAAGTTCTGGATGCCAGACAGATCCAGCGTTTCGGAGTGGATGATCTCTATCTTTTCAAGAGCGGTAATTTTGAGATCAACACCCGTTTGAGCGGCAGAGTTTCACTGATCCCGGATGAAAATGCTCCTGCCATATTTATCCGCAATGTCGGCAGAGCAGGGCTTGCAGCAGAGCAGGGGGATTTCATTCTTTCCTCCCGCGGCGAATTTGTCGGGATCGTGTCAGAAAGGACAAAAATCAATGATGCTGAAGGTGTAAAGGTGTTGTTGATCAAGGATGTTAAAGCCCTTTGGGATCAGCCGGCGGCAGTTCCTCTTTCCAAAAATCCTGAAGAAAAATATTATTCCGGCTATGCTTCTGCCATGAAAGAATTGCGTAAGAAAGTCAAAGGCGGCTACGAGCGTAACCGTTGACGGAGTTTATGGATACAAGGGTCGACATCAATACACAGGAAAAAACAATACCTGCATTTTCAGGCGAAGGTAATTCAGTAATTGATTACGCTGAAGTGCGGCAGGATTTTGGTATCTATCCGGGCGAAGACGGTTTGAAATACCGGGATCTCAAGCTGCTCGGAATGGGCGGCATGGGGATCGTATACAGTGGCGAAGATCCGACTTTGGAACGGCGGGTTGCCATCAAAGTTCTCCGGGAGCCATTTCGCAATGACCGCAATCAGATTGCCAAGTTTATCAACGAAGCCCGGATCACTGCCCGTATCGATCACCCCAACATCGTTGCGGTCCATCAGCTTGGTGTGAATGAACATCAAGGAGTATATTTTTCCATGCGGCAGATCGGTGGAGAAACGCTTTTGCATGTGATCCGCCGTTTGCAGGATGGTGATGAGGATGCTCTGTTGCACTACACTCCCCGCCGTCTGCTGGATATGTTTATTGCCGGATGCAACGGCGTGGCGGCGGCACATGAGAAAAAAATCCTTCATTGCGATTTGAAGCCTGCGAATATTATGATCGGCAGGTTTGGAGAGGTGCTGGTTCTGGATTGGGGATTGGCACGGGATTTTGATGATCAGACATTGCTGGGAAATAAAATCGCCGGCACTCCGGCGTATATGGCTCCTGAATTGCTTGCCGGGGAACAGAAAATACCGGATGAAAGAAGCGAAGTTTACGCATTGGGGACGATTCTTTTTGCCATATTGACCCGGGAGGCTGCACCATTTGATTTGAATCAGACCAATGAAGTTATCATGGAAAAGGCGGTGTGCGGCAGGACATTGCCTTTACGGGCTCCCCGGGGGCAGAGATTATCACGTGAATTGGCTGCGATTTGCCGCAAAGCGATGCATCGCGACCGTGAAAAACGTTACGCTTCAGTTACTGAATTGCTTGATGATTTATATAATTATCGTGACGGCAGCGCGGTAAATGCCTATTCGCCGAATACATTTTACCGTTTTTGCAAGTTGTGTCTGCGTCATCCGGCGATCCCGATAGCTGTGATGGTGGCATTACTCACATTGGGTTGTTATACTGTCGGGGAAAGTATATTTGAGTATATACATGACCGGTCATTATTGAGTTCATCACAGATCAATTTACAAATTGCCGAAGGCTATTATCATCGGGCTATTCACCAGTATCGCAAATTTCACGAGGCGGATTTGCTGGATGATCCGGTGAAAATCGCTATTGAGGAACGCAACATGCTGTTGCAGTCAAATCTTGCGATGATGGAATTTTTTTCAGTACTTGATTCCAGCAGCGGTCTGTCTTCTTCCGGTATGGATGAATTTGTCCGGCTGTATGCGGCTGATATATTCAAAAATATCATTACACTGCAATTGACATCCGGAGATGTTGAAAAAATGAATTCCGTATTGGAGCGTTGCCGCCGGTGGAATTTTTTTGATACCGCCTGTGCCGGAGATCCGGTGTTGGCGAAGAAGGTCAGGCAGATAGAAAACGGGGTCGGTACGGTCAACTTTCAGTGTGAATCCGGTGTGCTGCGCGGCAGATTGAAACCGGTGAACGGTGATTGGAAGGATATTGAAATCGGGGAAAAATCGTCTTTTGAATTGAAAGGCGGAAATTACCTGCTGATTCTGGAAAACGGGATGAAAGCCCGGTTCCGGGTTGTTCCGGGCGGGGATGAAACCATTATTCTGCCGGAAGTTCTGCCACCGGGCAGCGGGACAGTGATACCCGGGGATCATTTTTATTTTGAAATTTCCGGTTCCGGCAGTGTCCGGTGCGATTTGCCGGCTTTTGTGATCAGCAAATATTCCGGCAGGGGGTACTTTACTGTGGAGCATGCTGCGGAAGTGATAAAAGAGAAGAATGCCGGTGGTCAGCAATGGCGTTTGCCCCGGGCGGCTGAATTGATGAAAGTTTGGTCAGGGGAAAATTTTTATGAAGTCGGGAAAAGTTCCGGACCGGTGCTGTTGCACAATGGCGATCTTTTTGATCCGGAGACATCGCAAATCATCAGAAACGGTACGGAAAAAGGCGGAGAACTTTATTTGATCAGAGATTTACAATGATAGATTTTAAGAATATTTCCAAAAGTTATTCAGGAGAATACATCCTCAAGGATGTCAATTGCCGGATCAATACCGGAGAAAGAGTTGGTGTTGTCGGTCCCAATGGAGCCGGAAAGAGTACGCTTTTCGGCATGGTAACTGGAGAAGTAGTTCCTGATTCCGGAGAAATTGTCATTCCCCGGGACAGTCGTCTGGGGATCATGCGTCAGCATATTGCCGAAACTGATCTTGAGCGTACGCTGCTGGATTTTACCGCCGATGCCATTCCTGAATTGAAAAGTTTCACCGCTGAATTGGAAGAACTTGAAAACCGCATGGCTCTTTGTGAAGATGACAACGAATTGGAATCCATGCTCAAGCGTCACGGTTTTCTGCAAAGTTCCATCGAGCATCTGGGGGCATATCATCTTGATGTGGAAGCCAAACAGGCATTGACCAGTCTGGGATTTCCGGTGAATAAACTGAATTCAAAGCTTTCCGAATTTTCCGGCGGCTGGCAGATGCGTGCCGCGCTGGCAAGGGTGTTGATTTCCCGTCCGGATATTCTGCTGCTGGATGAACCGTCAAACTATCTGGATATTCCGGCAGTGGAGTGGTTGTGCCGTTACCTTGCCAATTTTCAGGGGACACTGCTGTTGATTTCCCACGACCGTTTTCTGTTGCGCAAGCTGGCATCCATCACGCTGGAAGTCAATCGTGGTACAGTCACCCGGTATGCCGGAAATTACGATTATTACAACCGGGAAAAGGAGCAGCGGCGCATTGCATTGGAAGCGGCAAAGCGCAATGCCGATCACAAAAAAGAGCAGCTTGAACGGATGATCGACCGTTTTCGTGCCAAAAGTACCAAAGCAGCCGCTGCCAAAAGTGCCCGGAAGAAACTTGACCGGATCGAGGATGTGAAACTTGCCGATTCAATGGATTACCGCGGTGTGATCCGTTTCCCTGAACCGCCGCCTGCCGGAGTGGAAGCTGCCCGTTTTGAGAGCGTGGCATTTGGTTATGAACCGGATAAGCTGCTTTTTTCTGATGTGACTTTAGATATTGCCACCGGAGATAAACTGGCAGTTATCGGTTATAACGGCATGGGTAAAACTACACTGCTTAAATTGCTTGCCGGTGTATTGAAGCCGGTTTCCGGCAGAGTGGTGCCGGGGCATCATATTGTTATCGGTTATCAGGCGCAGGAATTCGGCGAATTGGTCAACGATGAGCTGTCGGTTTTTGATGCGGTCCGGGCGGCGGCTCCGGCGGATGCCGTACCCAGTACGATTGCCAACGTGGCGGGAGCTTTCGGCTTTTCCGGAGATGCGATGAAAAAGAGTTGCGGAGTGCTTTCCGGCGGTGAAAAGATCCGTCTGCAAATGGCGAGGATCTTTGTCAATCCGCCCAACTTGCTGATTCTTGACGAGCCGACGACTCACCTTGATCTGGCGGCACGGGAATTGCTTCAGGAAGCGTTGCGTAATTACAGCGGCACAGTGGCAATGGTCAGTCACGATATTGAATTTGTCCGCAATGTGGCGCAGACGATTTGGGAAGTTTCTCCCAAAGGAGTGACCAAATATTTCGGTGATTACGATTATTATCTGGAAAAGTCTGCTTCTTTGAATGGTAATGCGGTGGATGTTTCCGGCAGTAATGCTCCGATGAGTGCCGATGCGGCTGTTACTGCCAAAGACCGCCGCCGGGCGAGGGCGCAGGCGCGCAATGCCATTGCCGGAGAATTGAATAAGGCGAAAAAAGCGGTTGAGAAACTTGAAGCCCTGCTTGATGAGCAATCTTCTTACAAAGCGGTATTGGTTGCCAAACTTTCCAGTGGTGAGAAGGTGGATTTTGCCAAACTCAATACAGAACTTGCCGCTTTGGATAAGGAGATCAGCGAAACTGAATCCCGCTGGGAGGAGTGCGCCATGGAATTGGAAGCATTGCGTCAGGAAAACGACCGTATCAACGCCCAGTAATGAACCGGTGATCCCGGCAAAAAAAATGGGGCTGTTGCAAAACCCTTAACAAATAAAAAATCAGTTCATAAGTATTTTCTGTTCATTTGCCGGTAGTAGCAGACACTTATCCGGCACTGTCATTGAAAGTTGCCGGAGAATACTGATTCTGCTCATGCAGTTGTTTTGAGCTATTTAAAGTGTTGCAGCAAGGTAAGCAATCAAACCGTCAGTAATGCACCGAGCCAATCGTGACAAATCTGGTGAGATTGTATACGGGATTTTTGCCAAGCTTTTTTTGAAAAAAGCGTTGATTGAGCTGCGACAACGGAGCAGCGAGACAACAGGCGACCCGCCCAGCGGGGCGAGGGGGTTGCGGGGGATTTTCCTCCCCCGCAGGTGCCAGCCGTGGTGCAAGTCTAATCCCTCTGTCGCCAGAAAAGGCGGCAGAGGGTGACGAATTGCACCACATGAGCCGAACCTCCACCACATACC
>JAZSIZ010000073.1:0-3852 GCA_045534015.1 Victivallaceae bacterium
GCGACAATGTCGGGTTTTGCGACGAGTACGCAGAGGGAGTATACGACTGTATTCGACCTCTGCGGCGCAGGAGCAAGGCGCGAGATTGACCACGATGCGCCACCGCAGTAAAGATTTTTCACAAAAATTGAGACAATAATACTAAAAAAGGTGGAGCAACTGCGGTCACTCTTTCGGCATGCCCGGAGCAAAAAGTTTGCGGTACTGCTCCGGAGAAAGCCCGAAAAGCAGTTTGAAACGCCGGCTGAAGTGATAACGGTCAAGATAACCGAAACGCACAGCAGTATCTGTCACCGAAGCCTGAAATGTCACCAGAAATTCCGCCGCCTGCCGGAGCTTGAATTGTTCCAGATAATTTTTGGGCAGCAGTCCGGTGTGACGCAGAAATTCCCGCCGCAGCCGGTCACTGGAAATACCGCGCAATTCGGCAAGTTCAGCTACGCTCCACCAATGCTCCGGCGGCGCATCTGCCACCGTTTTCAGCAGTGCTTCGATCGGAGAAGTTTCCGGAGCAAGAGAATTTATTTCCAAAAGCAGCTGCTGCAGATCCAATGCCGCCTTCATCCACACATTTGATACCGGGGAGCGGGAATTTTCCACGATCGGGATCAATTTACGCATTGTCCCCAAATGCACCAATCCGGAACGGAGCAATCCGTTTTTACGCATAAAATCCGGCACTTTACCGCAGAACCGGATGGAATCTTCACAATAAAGTTCATTATCCACAGCTCCGTACAAATGCCAATCCCCGGGACAGATCAGCACAGCATCCCCCGGACGCATATCCCACTCCCGGGAACCGATCCGCAAAACCCCTTTGCCTTTTACCATATGGCTCAAAGAATAAAATTCAAAACGGCGGTCGGCATCTTTTTCCAGAGATACCTGAACTTTACTGCTCCACTCTATACTGCCGTTGATGATCCAGAATCCATAATCCCGTGCTGATTCCGGCATACTGGCAATCAGACGGTGTAAACGGGAACTTTGGCTGACTTCTATTTTTTTGTCATTCATTATACAATTTTTATCCATCCGCTTTTGTTGTTTACGGTGTATAATATAAATGTTCCCAAAAAAATTTTCAAGGAGGAAAATATAATGAACGAGAAAAAAATCAATGTGGCGGTAATCGCCAATGGCGGCAGAGCCCGCTGTGTAGTCAGACATCTGCTGGCTGATGCCAAAGGTGCAGTGAAAGTGGCAACCGTTTTTGATCCGGATAAAGAGGCGATGGATCGCTTCTGCGATGATCTCAAAATCGAAGGCGCCGTAAAATGCAATTCCAGTGTGGAAGCTATCAACACCCCGGGTATCGAATGGGTGATGGTCTTCTCTCCCAACGTCTATCACAAACAGCATGTTCTGGAAGCCTTTGCCGCCGGCAAAGATGTTTTCAGCGAAAAACCGCTTGCCACCACCATTGAAGATTGTCAGGAAATTTTCACCGCCCATCAGAAAAGCGGCAAACTTTTCGCCACCGGCTTTGTACTCCGTTACGCCCCGATCTACCGCAAAGCCAAAGAACTTCTGGAAAGCGGCAAACTCGGCCGGATCATGACCATCGAAGCCAATGAAAATATCACTCCGTCCCATGGCGGTTACATTGTCTGCAACTGGCGGCGTCATTCCGCAGTTTCCGGTCCGCATATTCTGGAAAAATGCTGTCACGACCTTGATTTGATCAACTGGTTCTGCAAGAGCCTGCCCTCCAGGGTCGCCTCTTTCGGCAAACGTGACTTCTTCATTCCGGAAAATCAGCCTATTGAAGACAAAGTCGGCAGAGATAAATTCTTTGCCTGGCCCGATCCCCACCGCGAAGGAACTCCTTTCTGCGGCGACAATGATATGAAAGACAATCAGATCTGTATCGCCCAGTACCGCAACAATATTCTGGTTTCCTTCTGTGCCACCATGAGCAACTCCATTCCGGAACGCCGTATGGTCTTCCGCTGCACCGAAGGTACACTTTCTCTGGAACTTTACAGCCGTACACTCAAATATCAGACCCTCGACGATGACCGTGAACACTCCATCCGTTTCACCGGCGACGGTCATGGCGGCGGCGATGATTTCATCATGAAAGAACTCTTTGAGACCATGTCCACCGGCGTGTTGCCCAAATGCAGCGGCAGCGAAGGTCTGGAAAGTGCCGTCTTTGCTCTGGCACTGGATCAGGCCGCCGAAGAAGGTACTGTTATCGACCTCGAACCGGTCTGGAAAAATCTCAACCGCTGATTTTTTCCATCAGACAAGTAAGGACTGCGGCAAGATCGTCAGGGATTCTGCCGCAGTCCTGTTTATTTTTCCGCAGAAACAATTGGTAATGTTCCGTAAAATAAGGAAACCGCATTTTGCAAACTCCTGAATCCTTACAGTGAAGGAGTCAGAATACCTGCAAAATGCGGTTTCCCGTCGAAGTAAAAATTACTTCTGGGCTTTGTCCCAGACAGCTTTGCTGACGAAAGCGGTCAGATTGCGACCATCAGCGGTTTTGCCTTTAAAAGCATAGCTGGTATGGCTTTTGGTCTGGAAAGTGACGCATTCCAGAATTTCGGTTTCGACAGCAGACTTGGTTTTGACATCGTAGAATTTGTGTTTCATTGCATTTCTCCTGATTTTTATGATTGCAACACGTCATTTTTCTGTGCCTGTTAATAAGTATACTCAAGAATAGGCAAATAATCAAGAGCAAATTTAAGAATTTTTCAAAAAAAATCGTTTTTTTTACATTTTTTTAACATTTTTCGATATTTTGCCACATTTTACAGTTATTATCCACACATTACCATGAAAATTGATTTTCAAAGGCCGTGTTGAAAAAAAATTTTTTTATGCTATAGTATATAAAAAACCGAGAAATAAAAGGAAAGACAAGCATGAATAATGGTCTTGAATTGATCACATCTCTGATTTCCGGATTGAAACCGCAATTGCAGAAATTGTCTCTGGCAATTTGGGAACACCCGGAAACTGCGTGGAAAGAACATTTTGCAGTCTCTGAAGCAAAAAAATATCTGGAAACAGTTGGTTTTGAAGTGGAAACCGGTTGTTTCGGCGTGGAAACAGCTTTCAAATGCGAGTACGGCAACGGTGATTCTCCGTGTGTTGCCATTGCCGCTGAATATGATGCCCTGCCGGAAATCGGTCACGGCTGCGGTCACAACCTGATCTGCGTCGCCGGAATAGCCGCATTTATTGCATTGGCGGAAATGTTGAAAGAAAGCGGGATCCCCGGCAAAGTGATCCTGCTGGGCACTCCTGCCGAAGAGGGCGCAGGCGGCAAAGTACGGATGCTTGCCAATGGCTGTCTTGATGGCGTGGATGCAGCGATGATGATCCACCCGAATACCGTCAATGCCACCGACAGCGGTTCAACCGCCAATGCCGGGCTGGAAGTGGTCTTTCACGGCAGATCCGCCCATGCGGCGGCATCTCCGGAAAAGGGTGTCAACGCTCTGGATGCGGTGAATCTGCTCTTTGCCGCCGTGGGAGCTTTCCGTCAGCAGATGCCCGGTTGTGCGATGATCCACGGCATCATCACCAATGGTGGGGCGGCTCCCAATATCATCCCGGATAGAGCGGTGTGCCGCTTCTATTTGCGCACTGCGGATGAAAATTATGCTGAAGAACTGGAACGCCGTTTCTGCAATATGGTCAAAGGCGCAGAATTGATGACCGACTGCACCGCCGAAATCACCCCGTTCCGGGAAAGATATGCCGCCAGAAAACCCAATGCGGCAATGAATGAAGAGTATGCCGCCAATATGGAAGCTCTGGGGCTGGCGGTGCTGCGCACGGAAAGACAGGGCTAATGATCATCCGACTTCGGCAACTTCTCACAGAAAG
>JAZSIZ010000029.1:0-18960 GCA_045534015.1 Victivallaceae bacterium
CACATGTTACCGTAGCATAACTTTGGGAATCTGTCAAGCAGTTGCTCTTCACCTTTGGCTCCGACGAGTGAAAATACCCATTCTCGCCAAAGGGAGCAACTGCTATCTGATAACCGGGGAATAATATACAATGTTTACGGAATGCGGCACGCAAATCACAGGGCAAATGCATGCCGCATTATTACTGTGCAAAAAGAAAGCTTTTCCCCGGGAAGTAACGCTCTGCATCACACCCGCACAGCCCGCATGCCACAGGCATAACGCTCTGCAAAACAAGCCTGTACCATGCATACCACGACTGCGCTGTGACAAGACAGGGCGGCATAGCTCCACTTGTTATGCCGATCATCAAGACAAGGCAAAATAGTTTTATTCGCCCAGTTCTTTTAATTTTTCGATTGCCGGTTTGAATTTTTTCGCCGCTGATTCTTTAAGCAGACGGATCGCTTCACTTCTGTTTTTGTCAACGCCCCGACCTTCCAGATAGCACAACCCCAACTGATAGCAGGCTTCCCGGTGTCCGGCTTTGGCTGCAATCAAATAGTTTTCTACAGCGAGATAGTCATTTTGTTCAACGCCGATACCTTTTTCGTAGCACAATCCCAGATAAGCCGTCCCGTCGATCTGACCATTTTCTGCACACCATTTGAAGCATTCAAAAGCGTTTCTTGAATACTCTTCACGTCTGTCATCTTCACCTTTTTTGGGTTTACGTCTTGCAAACTGATAATAGATCACTCCCGTTTCGTATTTGACATCAGGGATCTCATCATGGTCGATTCCCCGGAATAACTCTTCAGCTTTTTTGAGATCCTTTTTGAGCATTTCCCCATGGGCGTAGAAACAACCGTAACGGAATTTTGCATGAGAATATCCTTTATCTACCGCAGATTTGTAGTATTTGCCTGCCATAGTGAGATTCTTTTTGGTTCCATATCCGGAAACCAGACACTGGGCATAGGCATAGTGAAGCAAACCTTCCATCTCATGTTTATTTTCAGCTTTCTGATTTGCCTTATTCAGCTGCAGCAGACACTGATAAATGAAATTGGGATCCTTGCTTTTGTCACTCTTTGAAATAAGATCTCTGGCAAAAGCCTTTATCATCTCTTTATCTGCATTTTTTACTTTATTTACCGCCGCTTTATAGAACCAATCCGCCGCCTCTATGCGGTCAGCCAGTTTCACAGAAGCCGCAATATTATGATCATATTTTTTTCTGTACATCAGATAGTAGCCGTAGATGTACTGTGCCTGCGGCAGACCGCTTTGGGCGGCGATGCGCAAGCTGTCGAGCAGTTTGGAATTATTTTCCCACATCTGGTTATCTATTTTTGAAAGATCCATATCCAGCGACTCGATTTTTGAAAAATCATTTTTGAGGTCGAAAAGTCTGTTGATCAGATCGTAATATAATGCCATCGGATGTCCATTGCCGCTTGCCATTTCAAGCCACATGATTATTTTGTCTTTGTCATCGGCATTTTTCTGTTTTTTCTGAAAATATCCGAGGAAAGCCTCATACTGGGCATCCAGTATGCCTTTGAATCCGGCTTTTTCAAACCAGAAAATGGCATCTGCATCACTTTTTTTCTCCAGCGAACCATATTTCAGGCAGATGGCATAAATATACTGGGCGACGTAATCTTTTTCTGATTCTTTCCGGTACCAGCGGGCAGCTTCTTTGTCTTCAATCTTTTTGCCGTCAGCGTAGAGGTCACGCAGTTTTTGCAAGGCGGTAAAATGGCGGTTGTAAGCTGCCTGATGATACCAGTGGATCATCAGTTTCTGATTTTTTTCCACACCGAGTCCTTTGCCGTAACACTCTGCCACCTCATACTTGGCATTGGCTCTGACCACCTGCCGGTCGCGGAATGCCTTCTTTTCCTCGTCATCGTGGATATTTTCCTCATCTTCATTCTGAATTGCCGCAAGATTGAAAAATTTGAATGCCTCTTTGTATTCCTTACGGTCTTTGAAGAGCATACCCAATTCGTACTGGGCGTAGATATGACCCTTTTCCGCTGCTTTGACCAGATATTTGAGAGCTTCATCGGGATCTTTTTTTACACCTAACCCGCGCAGATAGCACAATCCCAGATGGTACTGGGCATGGAAATTATCCTGTTCCGCAGCCATTTTGAAATATTTGACAGCTTCAGTGTAATTTTTCTTCAGCATCGGGATCTGATAAAATTTCACCTCTCCTTCGCGATTTGCTTCTCTGATATCATTGAATCCGGTGAAAAAGGCAAGACCGGTAATATATTGACTGTAAGCATTACCTGCTTTCCCGGCGGCGGTATACATACTCAAAGCACATTTGAAGTTTGATTCCAGAGTCACTGTCGGTACAGCAGGAACATAACCTGCCTTTTGCTCAAAGTAATTGTAAAGCTCAAGTGTATAAACATCGTACATGGCTTTTTTACGTTTTTCGGCAAACAATTTTTTGTACTTATTGGCATTTTCATTCGACGGTTCCCCGAGCTTTTCACGTTCTTTTTTAGAAAAGACTGCTTCGGTTACATCTTCATTTCCGTTGGCATTTGAGAACCTGCGTATGGCATCATTGATTTGACTTTTGCTTTTTTCCAGATAAGTTTTATGAGCCAGGTCAAGTTTATAAGTGATGATATAAAGATCGCGGTCATCAAATTCTTTTTCAAAGATCAGATAATTGGCAAGCTGCCGGCAGCAATCTTTATTTCCGGTTTTTGCTCCGCTGTACAACAGTTCGACTGCTTTTTTTTCATCTTTTTCCATATTCCAGTTGCCGCTTGCATAACATTGAGCCAGCTGGAAACATGCTTCGCCGCTGCCTTTTTCTGCGGCTTTTTCAAAAAGTTTTATCGCCCTGGTCAGATCAATTTCCACTCCGGTACCGTTGACATAACATTTGGCAAGCAAAGTCAATGCCGGGGGGTGATTGTTTTGTGCCGCTTTGCTCAAATTGCTGATGGCAAGGCTGAATTCTTCAGATTTATTGTTTTTCAGAATCGCCTCCGCGATCATATACTGTGCTTCAGTGTGTCCGGCATTGGCGGCAAGAGCCAATATTTCCATGCGCTTTTGCTGTTTATCCGGTAAGGCGGCAAAAACTGCTGCCAATGCAAAAAGGGCATCGGGATTGTTTGATTCGATTGCCGCATTGGCAAACTCTTCTGCTGCTTGAAGATCATTTTTGCTCATATAATATTTGGCGGCATCAACGGCAAATACCGGATTTCCGGCGGCGGCATTGCGGAAAGCTTCTTTGGCTTTTTCCGGCTGTTTCTGACCGGCATAAAACATGCCCTGTTTGAATATTGCCTGTGCTTCCCCGCCTGCTGCACTTTTTTCATACCACTTTCCGGCGGCGGCAACATTTTTGAGTGAATCGTAAAATTCTGCGATCTGCAAACCGTATTTGCTATCTTTGGCGAAAACTTCCTCGAAAATCTTTTCCGCCTCTGCTGCTGACACTGCGGTACCTTTGCCGGAAGCCAGACACTTCGCCAGCAGAAATCTTGCCGGCAGATACTCCGGGGAAACTTTCCGCAGCAAGGTGACTGCCTGTTTCACTTTTTCCGGCTTCTTTTCAAGAGCGTATACGGCAAAATCATGCCGGGCAATGTCAAGACCGTTGACGGCGGATTTTTCCAGATAGTATTCAGCGGTCTGCGGATTTTTTTCTACCAATATCTCCTCCCGCCACGGGTAAAGTATTTTCAGCGGCTCCGGAGTAATATCCATTATAACACCTTCGGTAAGACAGACGGCATAAATATATTGCGCTTCTTTGCAGCCGTTTGCTGCTGAACGGGCATAGAATGCCAGGGCGTATTTAGAAGTTTTCAGCGTTTCTATAAATTCACCGGATTTTTCGACAGCCAAGTCATGTATACCGTGCGCATACATGTATCCATTCTGTGCGATCCGTGCTATTATTCTTCCCTGATGCCCCTTTTTAAGAGAGTTTATTTCTTCGTTTCTTATTTTAATGGATCTTGCAAATATCGTAGAGAAGTCATAGTCGGAGGTGTCTGTTGTATATATATTGTTGTTCAACATGAAATATTCGTCATACTCTTTCTCTATTTTTTTCACAGAAGCTGCGATGGTTTTCCGGATCCCGGCAAGATCAGGAGAATCAAAAGAACCGGAAAGGAAGTAATTGGCTAAAGCGAATTGGGCGAGGGCATGTTTCTTTTCTCCGGCATAATACAGCCATGTCATCGCTTCTTTTTTATTTTTGTCGCCGCCGTAACCATTTGCCAGACAAAGACCGGTTTGATATTGGGCTTCACTGTGATTTCCTCTTGCGGCACGGAGAAAATATTTTCTTGCCTGCGCCGGATTTTCTTTTATCCCGATACCATCACGGCAGCACACTGCATAACGGTATTCGCCGTCGATATGGTCGTGATCTGCCGCTTTTTTGAACCAGTAGGCGGCTTTTTCCAGATCTTTTTCCGTTCCGATCCCATTGGTATAACAAAGCGCAAGCTGATATTGGGCGTCGGCATGACGCTGTTTACCGGCTTTTTCAAACCATACTATTGCTTCCTGCGGATTTTTCGCCACATTTTTTCCGCCGTTGAGATAGTATCTGCCCAATTGATACTGGGCATCAGGGTGTCCCTGTTCCGCCGCCATCCGGAAATATTTCACTGCCGCGTCGTCACGTTTGGAAAAATGCCTGCCTGAACTGTAGGCATTGCCCAGATAGTGCTGGGCGGGGGCATAACCCTGTTCGGCAGATTTAAGCAGTGCATCGTTGGCAGCTTCAAGATCCTGTTCTTTGGCAAAACCCATGTTTTTGAGATACTCAGTGAAGTTTTTGCGTTGATCTTCATTGGTAATCAGTCTTTCGATAATTCTTTTGCCTGTCTCATATTGATCATCGGGGGTGAACAGCAAATGACATATTCCGAGAAAATACTGGGCAACCGGATCCCCGTGTTTCGCAGCATCTTCAAAGTACTGGTATTTATTTGAACAACCCACATGAACGAATGATTCTATATTTTCCTGCGTGGAATCGGTCAAAAGCTCCCTTTCCAGAGCGATTGCACCTAAAATATACTTTGCTTTCAGATGACCGGTTTCCGTTTTTACAGCTTCCTTGTAATAGGAGAGGGCAGTTTTCAGATTTGTCCGGTTTTTATTGAGTTTATTGGTGAAGTTTCTCTTGACCTGTTCCTGATCGCGGTTGTAATAGGTATCGACCGGAATGCCCATGATGATGTACACCTGTGAGGGCAGATGGGCAAGCGGCGTAAGATCCGGTTCGTCAAAAGATTTGGTATGATTGAGGTAATAATTGCCGAGTTTAAAGAGCGCATCGGCATGGTTTTTCTTTCCCGCCATCTCATACCATTTCAAAGCTTCTTTATTGTTTTTCCGGACTCCTCCGGTTCCCTGCTCGTAACGCAGACCCAATTCATATTGAGATTGAATATCACCGCCTCTGGCTTTGCGGGTCAATTCAGCCTTGCTCAAATCACTCTCTGCTGCGCAGATACAGACTGCCAAATTCAGGCACAGCAGCAGCGGAATAAAACACCATCTTTTCATACATTCTTCCCCTGTATTTTAAAATAACATCCGTATAATATAAGATAATGAAAATAATCACATTAAATTTAGCATCAAAATATCATTTTGTCAAGCTGAAAACGGGATTTTTCCGGTTATGGGGCATTGTATACGGAATATTGTTTTGTCTTGCTCCGGTGGGTGGATATAAAAAGATGCGGGATACTAATTTTGTGAATGTCCCGCATGTGAAGTAAAACTAATGCTGATGGTAAAGATCAATCTTTATCGATCATATTCATCCGTTTGCCGACGATGTAGTTTCCGACATTGTCACCGGCGACATTGCATGCCGTTTCAAACATATCCAGCAGTGGATTTATGCCGAGAGCGAGAGCGACCACAATCGAGGTCTGTTCCTGGGTGAGGTTGAATCCGGCAAGTACCAGGAACAAAAGAAATACACTGCCGCCGGGGATCCCGCCGGCACCGACCGAAGCGAAAACCACTCCCAGCACCATCATTATTATCTGATTGAAAGATATTTCCACTCCGGGGAAAAGGTTGGCGGCAAGTACCGCAAATACCGGCAGATGGATGCAGACGCCATCCATATTGACCGTTGATCCCAGACTCAAGGTGAATCCGGAAAGTTCTTTTTTTATCCGCAGTTTCTCAGTTGCCGTTTTCAGCGATACCGGCAGAGCCGCCGCACTGGAACGGGTGACAAAGGCGGTGAGAACAGGTTCACGCATTTTCCAGATGACCGGAAAGGGATTTTCCCGGCAGATGATCCAGATCGCCAATGGGTAACAGATCGTGATCATCAGCAATATTCCGCAGATGACACATCCGGCAAGCTGCAAATAAGACTGGAACAAAGCCACACCGAATTTGGCAAAACAGAAAGCGGTCAGAGCAAAAACACCGACAGGGAAATATTTCAGCACCCAGTCCACGATCTTGAATATGGTCTTTTGCAGAGCATCAATGATGTCCAGCATGCTGTTTACCTGCTGTCTGGTGTTGTCATCGCCCTTTTCCAGTGCAATATCCATCACCATTCTTGCCGCCAGCCCGAAGAGGATGGAAAAGACGATCACTGGCAGAAAATTCCCTTTTGCCAGAGCTTCAAAGGGGTTGCTGAATAAACTGTAGAGAACATCCAGAAAGGCATTGCCGCTTTCACTTTTCTGCACTGCCATTTCTGCGGCACGGCTGCGCAAAGAGTCATCCAGCAGTTTATCCGGTGAAACCGAAAGTGACGGATTGAAGAAAATTGCTATCGTACTGCCGAATATTGCGGCAAACAGAGATGTGAAAAAGTACCATCCGCACACAGCCAGTCCCATTTTGCCGAAAGTTTTCAGCGGCAGGGCGGCAGCTCCGCCGATCAGGGTGCAGACGATTATCGGCATCACGATCATTTTGAGCATATTCACCAGAATATTGCCGAATGGTGCCAGAATAGCGGTGGCGGTATTCAGAAAATCCCCTCCGAGTCTGTTCCCGAGCCAGTAAAGCAGAAGTCCCCCGGCTGAACCGAGTACAAATGCTCCCAAATTGAGATAAATCAACGGAATACGGGTGTACCATTTGAAAAGTTTCATGGTTGCTGAATCCTTTATTTATTATGATTTTCAATTGATTTTGGCAAGTATTTCTGCGGCATTGGTATCCGGTTTGACTTTTGGCATTATTTCCATGATTTTGCCGTCTTTGCCGATAATGAAGGTTGTCCGCACCACGCCCATGGAAACTTTGCCGTAAAGTTTCTTTTCCTGCCACACCCCGAAACTTTTGATCGCCTGAAGTTCCGGATCGGCAAGCAGAATGAATGGGAGCAAGTGTTTTTCTGCAAATTTCCGGTGGGATTCCACGCTGTCTTTGCTTATTCCGATAACTGTTATATCGCGTTTGACAAATTCATCGTAAAGTCCGGCAAAGGCACACGCCTGCCGGGTGCATCCGGGGGTGTTGTCTTTGGGGTAAAAATAAACCACCACCACTTTTCCGGCAAAATCTGTCAATGATACCGGATTGCCGTCTTTATCCGGCAGGGTGAATGCCGGAGCTGTGTCGCCGATTTTCATAAAAACTGTACCTCTGGAGAAATCACATATGTTTTTCTATTAAATATACTGCTTCCGTACCGGATTTGCAAATGCGAAAAATTGTTTTCAGCAGGCATGACCGCCCTTTATCAGCGGTATGGGATGAAGAGTCTGCTTTGTACAGAAAGAATTTTTTTCAGAAAGTGAAAAATCAAGACTTGAAAAAACAGCATTTTTATGGTATTTTATCTGTCAGACATCATTAACTTTTACTATGGGATGGAATTGTTATGAAACAAACCCCCGAAACTGTGATCCTGATCGATTGCGGTTATGACGGTATCCAGAAAGTTGCCCGCGCCGTCCGGGACAAACAGATCTATACTATGGTTATCCCCTGTACTGCTCCGGCGGAGCGTGTCATGGCGGAAAATCCGGTCGGTCTGGTGTTCGTTTCCGGCGGAAATGAGAGCCGTCTGGCTGAAGCGCAGGCAAAATTTGCCGGTGTTTCATTGCCGAAACTGGCAGTTTCCGGTCTGGAAGATGCGGAAAAAGTTGTCGCGTTCTGCATCAATGAGTGCAAATGCAGCGGCAACTGGAAAATGGAAGACTTCATCGAAGAGGCCATTGCTGACATCCGGGCGCAGGTTGGCGACCAGAGTGTGGTGCTGGGACTTTCCGGCGGGGTCGATTCCAGTGTGGCGGCGGCATTGATCCATCGTGCCATCGGCGACAAATTGAGCTGTGTTTTTGTGAACCACGGTCTGCTCCGCAAAAATGAAGCGGAAATGGTGCAGAAGATTTTCGCCAGAAACTTCAATATGAATCTGGTTTATATCGATGCTTCCGACCGTTTCCTTGACAAACTTGCCGGTGTGACCGATCCGGAACAGAAACGCAAGATCATCGGTAAGGAATTCATCGAGGTCTTTGCCGAAGCGGCGGAAAAAACCAAGGCTCCGTTCCTCGGACAGGGTACGATCTACCCCGACATCATCGAAAGTATTCCCTTTGACGGTGATCCCAAAGGCGTGATCAAAAGTCACCACAATGTCGGCGGTCTGCCGGAAAATCTGAAATTCAAACTGGTCGAACCTCTGGAACGCCTCTTCAAAGATGAGGTGCGTCAGGTCGGTAAACTTCTCGGTCTGCCCTCTGAATTGCTCGACCGTCATCCTTTCCCCGGCCCCTCTCTCGGTGTGCGCAATGTGGGACCGATCTCCCGGGAAACTTTGAAAATGCTGCGTGAAGCAGATGCCATTGTGACCGATGAATTGCTCAAATCCGGCTGGTATCACAAGACCTGGCAGACCTTTGCGATTTTTGTGCCGGTTCGCAGTGTGGGTATGAAAAATCATAAACGCACCTATGAACACGTGATCGCCATCCGTTCCATCAACACGGTCGATGCTGTTACTGCTGAAGTGGTTCAGCTTCCGTGGGAACTGCTCTTCAAAATGTCCGAGCGTATCATCGCCGAGGTTGATGGTGTGAACCGTGTTGTTTACGACATCACCCAGAAACCCCCGGGCACGATCGAGTGGGAATGAGCCTGATTTGCTCAAAAAAGCAGCACCTTTCCGGAATTTTCCGGAATGGTGTTGTTTTTTTATAGTGCAGTACGGCGGCAATTGACTGATTGCCGGTTAATTTTCAGTAAACAGCTTGACAATTTATTCTGTCCGGATAATATTATAGAAAGCAGCAAAATCCGGAAGTTTTTTGCAGACATCTGTTTATGTTCCGGAGTATTGCATTTCCGGCAGTATGACAGAAAAATCAAACACACAGGAAAACAGTTTTATGCGTTACAATCATTTTAAGGATATGCAGCTTTCTGCTCTCGGTCTGGGCATGATGAGGTTGCCGTGTCTGGATGAAAAGAAGGAAATAATCGATGAAGATGCTGCCGGAAAGATGGTCGATTTTGCCATTGAAAACGGAATCAACTATTTTGATACGGCATGGATGTATCATTACAGCAATTCAGAGAAATTCTGCGGCAGATACCTTACGCGTTTTCCCCGGGAAAAGTATTTTATTGCAGACAAGTTCCCCGGTCAGCTTGCCGAGGCTGTCAACAATGTGCAAAAGACCTTTGAAACCCAGCTTGAAAGGTGCAAATGTCAATATTTTGACTTCTATTTACTGCATAATGTGTATGAGAAAAATATCGATTTTTATCTGGATGATGAAAAGTACGGCATCGTTTCTTATTTGTTGAAACAGAAAGAAAAAGGTCTTATCCGCCACTTCGGATTTTCCTGTCACGGCAGTTTGGAAACCATCGGGCGGTTTCTGGAAAAATACGCCGGGATCATGGAATTCGGGCAAATCCAGCTCAACTATCTTGATTGGCACTTGCAAGATGCGGAAAGTAAGGTTAAACTGCTTGATTCATACGGTATTCCGGTGTGGGTGATGGAACCTTTGCGGGGCGGAAAACTGGCAAATTTGAGTGCGGAACAATTGGCAGCTCTGGAAGTGATGCGTCCGGGAGTTTCTGCGGTGGAGTGGGGATTCCGTTTTCTGCAAACTCTGCCGCAGGTAAAAATGGTGCTTTCCGGCATGTCTGATATGGCACAGCTCCGGGAAAATATCCGTATTTTTTCAGAAGATAAGCCTTTGTCAGATAAAGAATTTGCCGCATTGACCGGTATGGCGGATAAGATGATCGGCACCATGGGGGTTCCCTGTACCGGCTGTGCCTATTGTATGGATAAGTGTCCAAAAAAACTCAATATACCGCAACTGCTGGCTTTGTATAATGATTTCAAAGTTTCCAAAGGCGGCTGGATACCGAAAATGATGATTGGGGAGATGGCTGAATCTGCCCGTCCGTCAGCTTGTATCGGCTGCCGTAATTGTGAAAAGATGTGCCCCCAGCAGATCAGGATCGCCGATGCCATGCGGGATTTTGCCGGTAATATTTAGAATGTTATAATTTTTTGTTCTGCACTCCAAAGAGAAGTATTGACAATGCTTTTGCCGGGTGTTATATTATCCTGATAATATAATTTTTCAATGGGAAGTATATTTTTTTATGAGTGATTTGGATGCCACACTGCCGCCGAAGCGCATACGGGAACCGGATGCTCCGGATCTGGATGCCACCATGCCTCCCCGCCGTTTGCGGCAGGTTTCCGGAAGCTTTGAAACCGGTGATGTAATAGCTGACCGTTACAAGATCATTGCCAAACTCGGGCGCGGAGCAATGGGAGTGGTCTACCACTGTTTTGATCGGTTTGCTTCCGTGGATGTGGCTCTCAAAGGACTTCCCCCGGAATTATCCGGCAATGAGTGGGAAATGGCGGAGATCAAAAAGAATTTCCAGCTGGTTCACAATCTGCATCACCCCAATATTGCCAGTTACAACACGCTCGAATTTGATCATATCAGCGGCAGCTGGTTTCTGGTAATGGAGTATATCGACGGAATTGGATTGCGCCAATATAGTACGGAATATTTTTCAGACCATGCTTCCATCATCAATGTATTATCCCAGATCGCTTCGGCACTGGATTATGCTCACAGCCAGCAGATTCTGCACCGGGACATCAAGCCGGGCAACATAATGGTTGATTGCAATGGTGTGGTGAAAATCCTCGACTTCGGTCTGGCGGCACAGATCCATACCAGTATGACCCGCATGTCCATTATACCGGAAAGCGGCGGCACAGCCCCCTATATGTCACCGGAGCAGTGGCAGTGCAGACGGCAGAACGCCGCCAGTGATCAATATGCGCTTGGAGTGGTTGCCTACGAACTATTTGCCGGATTTCTCCCTTTTGAAAGCACTGATATGGGAGTTTTACAGCAGGCGGTGCTGAATCAGAAACCGGAAAAATTGAGCAATGTTTCCCCATCGATCCAATATGCCGTTGACAGGGCTTTGAGTAAAAATCCGGCAGACCGTTTTGAGAATTGCACCGCTTTTGTCCGGGCTTTGACTGCTCCGGTGTCAACTGTTTGTACAGCAGTTGTTCCTGTTCCGGTAAAGCGGCAGATGAAATGGGGTAAAATTGCAGTGATTGCGGCAATTTTGCTGCTTTTGTCTGTTGCCGGTATCGTAGTCGGCTTGGCTTTGAGAACTGCCGCTCCGGCATCTGTGAGCAATCCGCCGGATAGAGAAGAAAGCAATTCCGCTTCTGAAACTTCAATATCGGAAGATGCGAAAACTGCGGTTGATGAAAAGTGCATTGCCGAAGAGTTGAAAGCTGCCAAAGAAAAGGGGATGCTTTTCAGCGAGGATAATAAAACTCTGGTGAAGTGCCCAACTGATCTTGCCGGTGAAGTGGTCATTCCCTCCTGTGTGACACACATTTGGAACAACGCATTTGACGGTTGTGGAAAAATTACCAAAGTAACTATTCCCGATAGTGTAGTTTCTATTGGCAGTAGTGCATTTGCCAATTGCTCCAGTCTTGAGAAAGTGAATATGGGAGAAAATGTAGTTTCTATCGGCGACAGCGCATTTGCCAAGTGCAGTAAATTAAGTTCGGTAATTATTCCGGAAAAAGTTGAAACGATTGGAAATAGTGCGTTTCAGGAGTGCAATGCGCTTACTGAAATCATTATTCCTGACAGCGTGAAAATTATTGGTGACAGCGCATTCCGTTATTGTCACGAACTTGCCAAAGTTACCATCGGTAAAAATGTCAAAAGCATCGGCGACAGCGCATTTCGCGCAACAGCTCTTATCCATATCACCATTCCCGGCAGTGTGGAAACTATCGAAAGTAACGCATTTTACGAATGTGGAAAATTGGTTTATGTGCAGTTTGCCAATGGATTGAAAACAATTGGCGATAGTGCTTTTTTTAATTGCGATGCACTTACTGAAGTGACCCTGCCGGATAGTGTGGAAAAAGTTGAGGATTGCGCATTTTTCTGGTGTGATTCATTGCGGCAAATATCGGTTCCGGCAAATTGCGAGGTTGGAGGTCGTCAAAGCGGCGAAATTATCCGGCGTGAAAAGTAACAGAAATTTAACATAATGAGGAAGCTATGAGTTCGTTAATAGTTAAAGGCGGCACCATCAAAGGCGGTGAAGTGCAGATTTCCGGCAACAAAAATGCCGTTCTGCCCATGATCGCCGCTTTGATGCTGACCGATAAAGAGTGCATTCTGCACAATGTCCCGGATATTCTCGACGTCCACACCATGCTGGATATCGCCGCCGCTCTCGGAGCGGAATACACCTTTGAAAACAACACCTTGCGCTTTATCTGCAAAGATGTGAAAACCCATATCATCAACCGGGAACTCTGCTCCCGCAACCGTACCAGCATCCTTTTCGCCGCTCCGCTGCTTGCCCGCTGCGGCAAAGCTGAACTCTATCCACCCGGCGGCGATGTGATCGGCAGAAGGCGGCTGGATGGACACTTCTACGGACTTACCAAACTCGGTGCGGTCATGGGACCGGGATTTTACACCTACACCTTTGAGGCTCCCGATGGTCTTGCCGGCAGAGAACTTTTCCTCGATGAAGCCAGCGTTACTGCCACCGAACAGATCATCACCGCCGCCGCCTGTGCCAGAGGAACGACCATTTTGTACAATGCCGCCTGCGAACCCCATGTAAGCGACCTTGCCGGTATGCTCAATGCCATGGGGGCAAAGATTTCCGGAGCCGGCAGCAACACAATTACCATCGAGGGGGTGGAAACTCTTTCCGGCTGTGAATATACCGTCGTTGGCGACCATATTGAAGCGGGCAGTTTTCTTGCGCTGGGGGCGGCGACCGGTACTCCTGTAACTTTGCATGGGACTACCCCCCGCCACTACTGGATGCTCCGGCGTGTCTTTGAAAGATTGGGGTGGAAAATGACTCTGCATGCCGATCATATCATCCTCCCCGGCGGACAGACTCCGGTAATTGAAAGCGATTTCGGCGGACACATCCCCCAGATTTCCGACGGCACCTGGCCGCAGTACCCCTCGGATATGATGAGCTGTACCATTGTGGCGGCGACCCAGAGCCAGGGAACGGTGATGTTCTTTGAAAAGATGTTTGAAAGCCGCATCTATTTTGTTGACCGCCTGATCAGTATGGGGGCAAATGCCATTGTCTGCGATCCGCACCGGGTGGTCATTACCGGCAGAAGCCAGCTTCACGGAGTATCTCTTTCCAGTCCCGATATCCGGGCGGGGATGGCGATGGTTATTGCCGCATTCTGCGCCAGAGGTGAAAGCCGCATCGACCGTGCCGATGTGATCTACCGGGGATATGAACATCTGGTCGATAAATTGCGCAAACTCGGCGCAGAAGTGGAGGAAGTATGAATAGAGAAAAACTGGTCAAAACCATTCTCGCTTGTCCGTTGTGGCTGATTCTGATTGCCGCTTTTCTTGGCGGGATGCTCTATGCCGCGGCACTGCCGCCATTGAATTGGAATTTTGCTGTATTTATCTGCCTTGTTCCATTAATGTTCATCGCCATTGTGAAAAATTGGAAGATCCGTCTGCTTACCGGCTGGGTATGGGGATTGGGGTGGTCATTTTTTGCCTATAATTTTCTGCGGGAGATCCATCCGGCAGTGCCGTGGATGCTGGCTCCCATCATCAGTCTGTGGCCCGCAGTTTATACATTACTGCTGGGATTTGCAGCGCAAAAAATTTTGAGTAACCGGGATTTTGACAACAAGTGTCAATTGGATATACCGGTAAAAGAGGCACTGCTTTTTCTGTTTTCAGCGGCGGCTCTTTTCACAGTTATGGAGTGGACAAGATACTATCTTTTTGTCTGGAACGATTTGAGCGTCACCATGTGGCGTCTGCCCGCACTTATGCAGATCGCCCGGCTCACCGGCAGATACGGGGTGAGTTTCCTGATAACTTCGGTCAATGCTGCGCTTTTCGCTTTTATTTTCCTGCGGCAGAAGCGGTGGCTTTCCGGTGCAGTGATGTTGATATTTCCGCTTGTTGCGGTTGTATATGGCGTTTACCGGATGAATTGCGATGATGGATTCAAGAATAGAGCAACATGGAAATGCGCGCTTATTCAGGGTAATCTGCCCCAGCAGCGTATCGCCAATCCGCAGATCGTGATTCATGCCATCAACACTTATTATGAGTTGAGTCGTACCATTCTGCCGGAAGAACCCCGGACGGTGATCTGGCCGGAGTGTGCCATTCCCATTGCCCTGCGTTCAGCTTCCGACGGCGGAGATTATTACCGGCGGGCGGTTGCCGCTTTGAATACTCAAATGATCATCGGTACGCTGGATTACGGCAAAAATCCCGGAGAAATCACCAACAGCGCACTGCTGATTTCCGCCGATGGCAAATATAATGGCAAATATGACAAATTTCACCGGGTTCCTTACGGCGAATACGTTCCTTTCCGCAAATATCTGCCGGAATCATGGGTCAAAGCCTTTGATATGGGGCGTGATCTGACCGATGGAAAAAAACTGGAACCGCTGGTTGTCAGTGACAATATCCGCCCGGGGACAGCGGTCTGTTATGAAGGGGTCTTTTCCTATGTCAGTGCCGGATTTGCCCGCAACGGTGCCAATGTGCTGGCGGCAATATCCAACGATGTCTGGTATCCCGAAAGCAGTGAACCGGAACAGCACCTTGCCAATGCCGTCATGCGTTGCGTGGAAACCGGTTTGCCCATGGTGCGTTGCGGCAATAACGGCGGATCCGGAGTGGTGACCAACCGGGGAGTTTTTACGCAGTATATCGGTTCAGAATCAGAGCGTCCGGAATTGCTCCGGGAAAAAGCCGCCGGAGTTGTCACGGTGGAATTTGAGGCTGATCCGGAACTTACTATGGCAGTAAGATTTGAAAACTGGTTCGTCCATTTGCTGATTATTCTGCTGATAACCATTTTCTGCCGGGGCATCTGCAAAGCAAAGGAAAAAGCTTCCGCACAGAACAATTGATAATTGATCCGGAATAACTTTTATTGCCGTCTTACTTGTAGGCGGCAATCATTTTTTCCAGTTCAGTTTTCAACTCCCGGCGCAATTCTTCCGGAGCGAGCAGTACAGCATTGCCCTGCTGGGCAAAGATGAAAGGAAACAGCACCTCTTTGGAGACTGCAGGGATGTCAACGGTATTATCCGGATTGATCTTCTGCTGACTGTGCAGCGGAGCGGCTTTCAATTGATCAAGGGCAAAATTGTTGACTGCCAGTTTGACCCCGTTGATTTTGGCAAAGCCCAGAAAATCATCGGGATTGACCGATTTGACGATCTGCATATTTATTTCAAAATCATCATTTTCCAGCAGTCTTGCCTCCTTTATCCGTTGCAGGGCAAAGGTGCGCGGTTCATTCTTTTTATGACACATCGCTTTGGTGTACCATGAGTTGTGGTAAAACACAAGCGTGTGCGGTTCGATGATGCGTTTGGTCAATCCGCCCCGGTAGTCAGCGTAGACGATTTCCACACAGTGACGGCTCTGCCAACCCTGAAAAAGCGTCATGAAAATTTCCGGATCGATCGAAACATACAGTCCGGAAAGAATATTCATGCTGTTCATGCTTGCGGTATCCAGAAAATTGGGATTGTTGTTTTGCAGCAGATAATCCACCGCCTCTCTGATCCGGTTTTTCAGCGGAGCCGGAAAAATTTTTTCAGCGATCCTTGCTCCGGTCACCGCCGCCAGCATCTCATTTTCATCCAGTATCGCAGGAGCGATGAAGTCCCAACCGTGGTGTTTCAGGAAGTAACCATTTTGCGCCCGGTCAAAACCCAGCGGACAATTGAACTCTTTTTCCAATATTTCCATATCCCGCAGAATTGTCTTTTTTCCGCAGGCAATATCCAGACCATCTTCCAGAGATATTCTTTCAAACTCACGGATCAAAGTCTGTGAATTCGGGTAACGGTTCTCTTTGAGCAATGCGGCAATGTGCATCAGACGGTGAAGCTGTTTTTTCTGTCTCGGCATAATTTTTCCCCGGAAAGTTGACTTTGATTTTTCAAGAGGACACAATTTGTCCACTTGGTTGTAATATATTATGTGCAGAACAGAAAATCAACCCGTGAAAGGAAAAATTATGTTGAATTTATTGAAAAAACTGCTGGAAAAGATCGCCGCTTATGACAAAAAAACGGAAGCTGCAGAAAAAGTTGTGCTTCCGGAAAAGTGTATTCAATTGACTTTGCCGCTGGAGTGAATCACCTTTCGGCAGGAAGTTCCGCAGAACATTCTGTATTTTCCGCCGCCGTGGTGGTGCGTTTTTCGATCATATTGCTCACCGCCAGAATAATGATCAGCAAACCGGCAGTTGCTGTATGTGCCAGATAGTAACGGCCGGCATGTTCAGGATCTCCGGAAATGACCATTTTTGTTTCAATGAAAGTTATTGCCGCCAGGATCAGCAAATAGAGAATACTTATGAACAGTATACCGTGATGAAGCATGCCGTGAAGTTTTCCGGCGGCAAATTTTTTCATATCGCGGAGTATTGACAATCTCCACATCAAATACAATGCTCCCAGCGCAATTGCCGGAATCAATGCATAATTGAAATAACTTTCCGCCGCCGTTGTATGACCGTAACTGCGGCAGAAGAAAAATGCCGCAACTGCCCCGGCAGCGTAAAGCAGACAGAGTATATCCATTATTACAAAACCGATTTTCAGCTGTTTGACAGAGACACTTTCAACTTCGCTGGAAGAAAGTTTTTCATAGCCTTCCGGACTCCACGGAGCCGGTGCGTTGAAGCCGTTTTCGCCACCGGCACGTTTCCACTGGCAGAACATTTTCAGCAGGAAAAAAGACCCGAGTGCGACGAAGATCGTGTACCAGAACCAGAGCAGGCGGTAGGCACGGTCGCCCATTCCGAATTTTTTACTGATCATGTCGATCACCACTCCCAGCAGAAATCCCATGAGCAATCCGGTCAGAGATACCAGCAATGCCCGCGCCGAACAGAATTGACCGAAACGTGATTTTGGGAACATCCGCATCAATGCCGGCAGACTGGAGATCGCTACGACACCGCTGGCAAGCATATAGACAAAATTTTCCATTAAATAGATGATAAAATACATCTCCGGCGTCGGCGAGATGAAGTTGAGGCGGCAGCGCAGAAACGGTATCAGCAAAGTCATACAGGTGGCAAAAACATAGATCCTTGTCGGATGCCAGCGGTCAACAAAAATCGTTCCCACCGCCGCCATGGAAAGGCTTATTGCCACTCCGATCAGACCGGAAGTGCCATTCATGTTGCCGATTCCTCCCAGATCCATGCCGATATTCTGATGGAGAAAGACCACATAGGTCATCATTCCGAAACCGGTCGCCACCAGTGCAGCTCCGACAAATGAGTTGAGATAGAATGAATGGGAAAAGCTTTCTTTCATAAAGGTCAGTATTCCGCGTGAGCCGCGGCTCTGTTTCTTTTCCTCCTCCGTAAGCGGCGGATATACCGGTTCTTTGATCAGAAAGCATACTGCGGTCATCATCACCGCGTAGATCACTGTACAAATGACCATCACCAGAGAAAAGTGGGTTTCCGTATATTTGAAAAGAAAGAAGCTGAAAAATGCACTGCCGGCGGCAGTTGCCACATTGGTCATCCCGACCACCCGGGCGAGAAACTGCGACGGAATGATGTCATTGTAGATGTAATATATGACACTGCCGACATACATGTAGAAAAATTTGTACATCGCCATGATGATCCCCAGCAGAACGATCGTTACCGCCGCTGTGGAAACGGAGGTGAATGAAGAAAATGCTGACGAGAGCCATTCACCTGCTTTGTCCGCTCCGGCAAAGAGCAGCATGGAAACACAATACATCGGCAGTGTGCTGATGATAAAGTATATGCGCCGTCCCCAGCGTTTTCCCCGGTAACGGTCGCTTTTGAAACTTACTGTCGGACAGATCGTCATATTGAGAACACCGCCGATCGTGGAAATAATTATGGCGATCGCCGTGTTGCTTGCTCCGAGATTGCGGAGATGGATGGGAACCATATTGCCGACCGCAGACGTGGATATGACAAAACAGAAAAAGCCCAGCATGATCAGTACGACTGTCAATATCAAACTGCCCCGGGTGTATTTCAAAGTTCCGCACTCATAAATCTTTTTGTGTTCTGTTGAATCCATTTTTACTTCCTCTGTGGTTGTGTGGAATTATCTTTTTTAATCATTCATAAATATATATGACATGATATGGTAATTCAAGCTGTTCCCCGGATAAAATACCCGAAAAAGTGTGATGCTGTATTGCCGAAATGGCATACAGGTTTCAATTTTTTTCAGCCATTATTTTTTATTATTGTCTCAATTTTTGTGAAAAATCTTTACTGCGGTGGCGCATCGTGGTCAATCTCGCGCCTTGCTCCTGCGCCGCAGAGGTCGAATACAGTCGTATACTCCCTCTGCGTACTCGTCGCAAAACCCGACATTGTCGC
>JAZSIZ010000161.1:0-30261 GCA_045534015.1 Victivallaceae bacterium
CCCAGCGAAGCGACTCGTCACGGCGTAGTGAAACGAAGACGGAAGGGCGAGTTTTTTCGCAACCCGCCGAGCGGGCGGGAAAAGAGGTTTTTCCCCTCTTCCCAAGAGCGCATTCACGTTGATAGAATTGCTGGTCGTTATTGCGATCATCGCGATTTTGGCGGCGATACTGCTGCCTGCGCTCAATTCGACAAGAGAGAGAGCCAGAGAGACCAATTGTGTCAATAATTTGAAAAATCTGGGGTTTTACTGGAACAGTTACAGTGATGTTTACGATGGATTCATCCTGCCTGCCAAGCGGAGCGGTGATCAGTATTACTGGTATGAGATCATGATCAAGCCGGGGAACGGTATCGGCATGCCCGGTGTGCCATCCAGCGGGACACTGAATGCTTACAAAGTAAATGGCGACTGGATCAAACCTTTTGAGAACCGCGGCGAGCCATTCAACTTCTTTTTCTGCGCCGCCACAGCCGGTCATGCGACCTATCAGGCGAAAGGATTTCTTTACAATGTTCACATAACCTTCTGCCAGAGCTATGGTTATAATCCATTTTTGCATCTGCAGGATTATTCACATGTTGACAACAATGTCGGCTACACCAAAGATGATGTCCGCAATGAAGATATAGCGAAACTTTCTCAGGCAGATTGCGGAGCGTCGATCATCCCGGTGATGGGGGATAACTGGAAAGCGTTTTCCCATTTGAGCAGTTTGCCCCGGGACAGCGGCGGTATTCAAACGGTATTTTTCTCCAAAGATTATCTTTCCATGGGGAGCCGGGAAAAGAGTGCGCACAGCGGCGGAGCAAATATGCTGTGGGCTGATCTGCATGTTTCAGCTCACAATGATCCGGAAATGGATGTTTATCCGTGGGTGGAAAAATGATCCGTCTGCCGCTTGCAGTACTTTTTTTGCTGTTATGTGCGGTTGCCGTTGGAGCTGAAGTTCTGCCGGTGACTGCCCGGGCAAGATATGTACTGAAATTTGAATTGCGAGGAACCGGAAAAATTTATCCAGAGGAGTGGTATTTGCGTGGTGATCCCATGGATTATCCCGGTGTGAAAATCCGCTTTTTGGATGCAAAGAAAAAGCCGGTGCCGACTTTGCCTTTCAGTAATTTTCATGCTGTATTTTCTGAAAAATTCACTCCGGGCAAGATTGAATTTTATGCTCCGGATAAAGCGTGTTTTCTGGAAGTAAGCGGTGAAAATGCGGAATTTCGCAGCTTGAAACTTGAGAAAGTTTCTGCGGCAAAAGAGGTTTCCATTTCCTTGGATCACCGGGTAAGCGGCACATTCCGCCGCACGCTTTTCACCCCGGCGGAAAATAATATGACCATCTTTGATACCTCTGCCAGTTACATATATACCTCACCGGTACCGGTTCAACCGGGGGAAAAATACCGCCTGAGTGTTTCCGGCAAACGCAGTGACCGCTCTGAGGTGGTTATCCGGGTATGGTTTTTCCGTGATTCAGAAGATAACCGGAAAAGTGCTGTCGGCAGAAATGCCAATCCATTGCGGGTCGGCGGCAGAAATAAAAATTTTGAATACACATTCATTACTCCTCCTGAAACCCGGTGGATAAGAGTCTCTTTCATGTGGGGAATGATTTGGAATTATCGGATCGAAAGGGTGGATTGAGCAAATGTTTACCAGAAATTTTGCAGCATATCGTGCAGAAGTGACCTCTGCCGGCGGATTTGCACTGCACCTCGGGGATACCGTTCTGCATTCTCCGGAAAGCGGATATTGGCAGATTGCGGTCGATTGGCACCATGAAAAACCCTGTTCATGGTACACTTCTCCGATCATCTCTGTTGAGGGGGATGGAGATACTTTTATTCTGCAAGGCACGATCAAATTGCCTCAAGGAGTTTGTTCCTGCCGTGACATCTGCTGTTTTCAGCGGGGGGTGCTGGATGTCACCCGGGAATGGGAATATCATGGTGAAGCTTTGCCGCATGCGACATTGGCGGTTGAATTCATCCTGCCTGGGAATTATCCGCGCTTGCTGATGCCGGGCATTTTTTACTATGGCAATCCTTCGGGAAAAAGAAGCGGCAAAGTGCCGTTGATCCCCTGCCGGAAAGATGGTGCCGGATTTTTTGAGGAACATCGTTTCCCGGTACCTTTTGTTTCAGCGGAAACCGATTGCCATTCCATGGCAGCACTCCATACTTTTCCATCACAGCTTGTTTCCGGCAACCGTAAAGATCTATGGTGGTCTCTGGGAGCCAAGTATGGGGAAGATCACGTGAAACTTGCCGCATATTCCGGTTTTATTCACGGTAATGGATGTGATGGAGCGGTCAAAGCATCGCAAAATCAGTGGAAGATCCTGCCGGGGTGCTGTATAAAATTGACTGATGGTCAGAAAATCACCAAAAACTTCAAATTGCAGATCGCTCCGGTTTCAGAACGTGGTTCCGGCTTTATTCCGGCTCTGACAAAGGCGATGGATTTTATGCCTCTGCATACTTATCCGGCAGATGAAAAGCTGCTGATCCGTAAAAAGTATGATTATGCACTTAAACGCTATATTTCCATCGGGACAGGCGGGGGAAATCTGATCCGCCCGGTGGGTGATTCCCCCAATGCGGTGGTCTACGGCTGGACGGGCAGAAGCGAAACGCTGGCACTTGCCTGCCGTATTTTAGGCGAAAAATTCGGCGATACTGAAGCTGAAACCAGAGAGAAAGAGATATTTGATCTTCTTGTTTCTGCACCGTTTGACAAAAATGGTTTCAGCGTCCGTTATGAGTATCCGGATGAAGTGTGGAGTTCTGACCGGAACTTTGTTGCCCAGGGGCAGGCATTGGAAACTTTCACCTTTGCTCTGCTTCAGAAAATCCGGCGCAAGGAAAATATTCCGCCGCACTGGATGGATTTTCTTTGTACAAGTTGTGATCTTTTCACTTCCCGGGTCATGGATAGTTCGTGGCATCCGTTATCAACTGCAGAAGCCTTTCTCGGTGCGCCGCTGATCAATGCACATTTGCTCACCGGCAGGAACGAATATCTGAATGCGGCATTGAAACTTGCCGACCTCTTTATTGCCCGGCATCTGACCATGGATGAACCATATTGGGGAGGGACTTTGGATGCAAAATGTGAAGATAAAGAGGGTGCGGCAGCCGCATTGGCAGCCTTTTTCAGATGTTGGGAAGTCACCGGAAAAAGCCGTTATCTTCATGCCGCTTACCATGCGGCAATGGTGCTGTTGACCTATTTGCAGTTGTGGGATATTCCGATGCCGCCTGATTCGGAATTGGCAAAACGTGATTTCCGCAGTTCCGGGTGGAGTGCCGTATCGGTGCAGAATATGCATCTTGATGTTTATGGAGTTTGGGTTTCACCATTACTGTACCAGCTCGGTCTTGCGCTTGAGAAGAGAGATTTGTGCCGTGTGGCAAAGATAATGTTTATAAATTGCGCTCAATTGATGGATGAAAAGGGCAGTCATGGTGAGCAGATATTCCAAACCAATTATGCCCAGGGGTGTAATATCCGCGTGGAGTGTGATTCCATGCGGGGAAAATATGCTGAAAATTGGCAGGTTTTCTGGATGACCGCAGCTTTTCTGGATGCTGCGTCCCGTTTTGAAATAATGAATACAGCTATTGCAGAGGTGTGATTATGAAAAAAATTCTTTTGATGACAGTATTTCTGGTATTTACCGCAAGTGGTGCAGTGTTGCCGGTTGCCAAACAAGGAGAAGCGGTCAGTGCCATTCTCATTGATATTGATGCTCCGCGCCCGGTGCGTCATGCCGCCGGAGAGCTGCAGAATTATTACCGTCTTTTAACTACCGCCCGGATACCGATCCTGCAACGCTGTCCGGATAGCAAACAGGTGTGCTTTATTCTCGGAACCATTGATTCTCCGCTGATAAAACCGGTACTTTCTGCGCCCCATGCCAAAGAGTATGTCCGCCGGTTGACCGGCACCGATGGTTTTGCGGTGGATATACGGGGCAGACATGTCTACATCTATGCCGCATCCGGCAGAGGGGTGATCAATGCGGTACACCGGTTGATCATGCGCCACACCGATTTTGTCTGGGTGAGACCGGCGAAAGAGCTGTCGATATGTACCGTTGATCCGGATTTGAAACTCAATATAAAAAATCATGTCGATATTCCGGTTTTTGAATTGCGCGGCTGGGCGGCAAATTCCAAAATCGCCATGCGCAGTGAGGAGTTTGAAATGTATTGTTCCAGATTGTGCAATAATTTCACCACTTCGCTTTCACCCCATACCTGGGGCAGAAGATTTGACCATGATTTCATTTTTGAATACGGCGGCACCGCAGGAAACGGAGATATTGTCGCCGGACATAATATGAGCTGGTTCTGGCTCAAACGGAGCATTTACGGCAAGAGCAATCCGGAATATTATATGATGGTTAATGGTCAGCGCATAACTCAGGGCAACTTGCAGCTTTGCTATACCAATAAAGCAATGACGAAAGAATTTACCGCCAATGTATTGCAGGTGCTGAAAAATCTGCCGGCTTACTATTCCAGAATAAATCTGATGATCGACGATACTCCCGGATGCTGTGAATGTCCGGAGTGTCTGAAACTGATCACTTTGCCGGATGGCAGGGTGATAAAGAGTGATCATCCTGCTTTCCGCTCGACCCAGTATCATCTGTTTCTTAATCAGGTGGCAGCCGCTGTCGCAGAAAAATATCCGTCGATAGAGATCAAAAGTTACGGTTACTTTTTCACCGCCGTTGCGCCGCTGATACCGCTGCACAAAAATATTGCAGTAAGTTTCTGCCCCTATGTGCGCAACGACAAAGAAACTCTTCAGGGGCAAAGCAATCAGATCCACAAGAAACGGATAGTTGATTATGCCAAACTTTCTTCCAAAGTGATTTGGCGCGAATATTATTATTCTATGGCAGGGTATCCCCGGCCGCTGGGCAATATTGCAGCGCAGGATCTGCGTTTCATCAGAAGGCTCGGTGTGCGCCGGGTGTACTCCGAAATTTCCTGGGCAGACCGTCCGGGTAAGGAGGTCAGAGGATTGTCTGAGGATGATTTTTTCACCATGTGCGGGCCGGAATTCTGGGTGCTGAACCGGCTTTTCTGGAATCCGGCGGGCGATCCGGATAAATTGCGTGAAGAATATATCCGCCGGGTCTACCGGGAAGGTGCGCCGGGAGTCATCAAGTTTTATAATTTGTTGAAGGAAAGTTTTCTTAATGATCCGGCGGCAAGTGCCTATAACGATGACTTCCGCCGTTCCATGGGGCGTTATGTGGTCGATAAAAAGTTGACCGGAGCGTGTCGGGGGGCTTTGCAGGAGGCAAAGTCTGCAGTCCGCCATCCGCAGGCAAAAAAGCAGCTGGAAAAACTTCAGAATTGTTTTGAAAGATGGCTGTCAATGGCTGTTGCAGGAAAAATTGCCGATGTTCACGTGCCGAAAATCAACTTCCGTGAACATCCCGGTTTCGATTTTGATTCCGGAGTGTGGGCAAAAGCCGGTGCGCTGCCTCCGATGCGGGCGATGGGTTATCCGGAAAAATTTCCGGCGGAACCTACCGCAGTAAAAATATTTCATAACGGACAAAGCATTTTTGTCGCCTTTGACTGTCCTTTTCCGGGGACGGCAAAAGCCAACGCCTCTCAAGCGCATGACAAGTGGCCGTCTGGAGATCATGCTGAAATTTTCCTGACGCCATCCAGCGGCAAAGGATATTATCATCTGGCATTTGACTGTAACGGCAATACTTATGATGCGGCAACGGTCGATGCTTCATGGAATCCGGCACAGCCCTGGAAAGTGCAAGTCAAAAAATCTGCTGACAAGTGGTCGGCGGTGGTGGAAATACCGATGAATGCTTTCGGCATCAAAATAGAACAGAACAATAAAGTTGAAGCTCTCTTTTACCGGGCAAGACCCGGCAGAAAAGCCGGAGAAGCAGTTGTTCACAGTTCATGGGGCGGAGCCAGAGTCCACTCCGGCGACGGCTTTGGCGTACTGGTTTTTCAGATAGATTGAATTGCCGTAAGCCTCTGCAAAAAAATCAGGCTGTCACTTTTGCATGACAGCCTGATTTCTGATATGGAATTTACTTCTTTTTTACTGAATAGCCGAATGTGCCGATAGTTTTGCCCAGTGACATATAATTGCCGTGAGCGTACGCCAGCAAATCAGCTTTGGTTACATCAAAGTGTTTTTTATCATCAATAAATTCACTTGAAACTTGAACCGCCAGAACTTCTCCGACATAGAGGATATGTGATCCGAGACTCAAAGAGTGTTTTACCTGACATTCCAGAGAGATGGGGCATTCTGCAATAACAGGAGCTGCAACTTTGCTGCCGGGCAGGGCGGTAAATCCGCATTTTTCAAATTTATCCACGTCCCGACCGGAAACTACTCCGCAGTAATCAACTTTGTCCGCCATGGCGACAGTCGGCATGTTGACTGTAAAAACGCCATTGCTTTCAATCAGACCCCTGGAATAACGTTCAGGACGTACTCCTATGCCGACCATGGGAGGATTGCTGGAAAGAGTGCCTGCCCAGGCGACAGTCAGGCAGTTGTATTTAAAATTCTTACCATCGCCGCAACCGACCAGTACTACCGGAACCGGAGCCAGCTGGGTCCCGCCGGGCCAAATCGTTTTCAGGTTTTTCATTTTTCACCTTCTTCATTATCTTCCTCGGCAAGCAGCTTGAGGATATGATCAAGATATTCTGCCGGGAATTTGTATTCTTTATGCAAAATTCCGATGATTTCTCTTTCATCGGCACCTTCCGGAACTTCAATAGTTGTGACATGACCATCGGCAAAGGCGACACAGACAATTGTTTCCTGATGGGAAAAACTGTCGCAGACGGCAATGGGAGTGGCTGCCGGATTGGTTATTTTCTGCGTATTAAGTCCGCTGCCGAAATATACAATATCTTCGCACACTTCTTCATCGATCAGTTTTTGGGCGATCACAGCATCCATATCCGGCGGCAGCTTGTCTTTATTGTCCATTGCGTATATGAGACAGGCTGTGGAAAATTCTTTCATTTTTGACTGGCATTTGATTACAGATGCTTCATCATCTCCGGATTCTATAATACCGTCGACCGCGGCACATGCGGCAAACATTCCGGGCAGGTATTGGATGGTCTGCGCCAGCTGTGCCAGAGAGATATTGGAAACTGCCATCTGGTAATAACCGTCTTTTTCCACACGGACAACTGAAACAACGGTCAACGGTTTGATGAAGTTGTCGGCGATATTCATTATATCTTCCGGAACATCAAGTTCTTTTTTGACAGTTTCGATCACATCTTTTGAAAAATCGATATACAAAAATCCGCATCCGTCAACCGGAAGGTCTTTTGCAAACCGGATAAAGCCGGGATCATCTGCAAGTCTTTTTGCCGGAACGGTGAAAAGTTTCCGGTCGGTGGCGGCGATTATTTTACCTTTTTCATAAATGACAAAGACATCACCGATCTTGGTGGAAATGGACGCGATGTTATTTTGCTGCGGCGGCAGAAATCTTTGCAGCAGGGCGGTAAGTTGACCGTTTTTATCCGGAAGGACGATTTTGAGAGCGGCATTATCCATATTGGTTCCGGTCAGCAGGATTTCAGCTTCTCCATTGATACCGGCTGCGATCGCTGCTACATCAATACCGGTGGTTTCTTTGATATGTTTGAGATCAACCGCCAATTTTTTGATCTCTTTATCCGGACTGTCTTTGATTTCTCCGTAAACCAGCTGCCAGATGTGACCGAGGTTGATTTGAAATTTACAGGCAACTCTGGTGTCCGCCGGAAGATCATAGAAGTTCAACGGCTGATTTTTGAGTGCCGGATCGATCAAAATGCTTTGAGCCTGCATGTCGGTGAGGGTGAAGGATTTTGCAACATAGATGCCGGGGGCGGCTTCGACGGAACTTGCCGCCTGCGCCTGAAATGCCTTGATGTTGATGATTTTTAAGAGCGAATCCAGCGCGCAATTTGCTGACGGTGCAAATGACGAATCAGCCCAGATCAATTTGAGAACAGGCGGCAGATATTTATTGAAAATATCGGCAATTGCCTTGTTATCCTGATAATGAAGCATTTCGCCACCGGCATCAACATATTTTATTGTGGCATCAAATTTTACTCTCGCTTCATTTGCCGGTTGGGCAGCAAGCGGCATTGCTGCACTGCAAATGATGAACAACAATGACAACAGATTTTTTTTCATGATTTTGTTTCTCCTTGTATTTTGTACGGGTAGTGTCAACTCTGTTTATACTATAAACGGGAAATCATCTTTTTTCAACATTGAAAAATAAAATGTTTGATTTTTTTCAACAAATCATTACAGCTCCGGCGATACACAGAATCAGAGCGGAGATCTGTCCGGCGGAGCGTTTTTCCCGCAGAAAAATAATTGAGTACGATTCAAAAATGATCAGACAGGAGCAAACCATTACCGGATATGCAATTGCGCCGCATCCGGTCTTTTCCAGCGCATTCATACCCGGATAGAGAAAAAGCATGGAAAAAATCATATTGGAAAGACCCCCCAGTGCCCCCATCCACCAGACATCTTTATTGCCGAGCTGTTCTTTTACTGCTTTGAAGAAAGCCGGCAATTCCCGGCATTTTACCAGCAGACACCCCAGCATCAAGCCGAGAGCAAAAGCTGCGGTGCGCCATTTTTCTGTAATCGGAGCGGCTGATTCAAAATAGGATGGCAGATTGCTCAAACTCTGACTTACGCCGGTGGCAAGAAATGCCATCATCGCCAGAAGTTTCCATTTTCCGGAAGTTTGACTGCGTTCTCTGCTGATCCCGAAAATCACCAGACTGGCAATCAGCAGAATAAATCCGGCTCCCCGGAGCGGCGGTAATGGCACTCCAAAGCAGATTATTCCCATGGCAAAGGGGAATATGAAACCGGATTGGGTGATTGTCCATATAATTCCATTTGGACCTTTTTGCATGGCTTTTGCCATTATTTCCAGCTGAAAATAGTTGACAACACCGCAAAGCAGCAATATGCCGGATCCGATTGCCCAGCCGGTCAATGTCGCCTGGGGAACGCCGGAAAAGAGTGCAATGATGATACTGATGATGAATTCGATGGCGGTGCAGATGAACAGGAATCCGGTTATGTCCAGTTTCAGTTTGGGAACTTTGCCCATCAAATAACCGAAAATTGTCCATCCGGAACCGACCATGACCATGGCAAGAATGCCGAAAATCCTCAAATCCATATCACTTCCGGAAATGCCGTTACAGCAGAGTGTCTTCTTTTACAACATCCGGCACCTGTACATCTGCTTCCTCAAAACTCTTTTTGTTGCAGGAAAGCACCAATCGCACCAGAGAGGGAACCGGCAATGTGGTGATAATGGAGAGAATGATGATAGCATTGAAAAAGTTGTCATTCAACAATCCCATTCCCTTACCGATCGCCGCTGCTGCCAATGTCGCGGAAAGCTGCGGTACAGTCATCAGACCGGCGGCAACGCCCTGGGCGTTGTTGAAACCGCAGATACGCATGGAAAAGTAGCCGGAAAGCATCTTGCTGACGATCAGACCGATGACCGTAAATATTACTATCTGCCAACTGCTGGAATTCTGAAATGCTTCGAAGTTTGTTTCCATGCCGATGGAAACAAAAAGAAACGGTATGAGAAAGCCGTAACCGATACTTTCCATTCTTTTGAATAACAGCATATCCCGCTGTTTGACCACCTGTGACAATCCCAATCCGGCGATGAATGCACCGACAACCATATTGATCCCGAGCAATTCTCCGATGATCACGGTTGCAAGGATCACCAGCAGAACAAAAGTTATCAGTACGTCTTCTCCGGGATTGAAGAATTTTTCCAGCAGTTTTCCGGCAAAATATACTGCCACCATGGAAACAGCCAGATACGCCAGCACTATTACAAGGAATACCGGGACGAAGCTGTTGCCGAAAAAGTCACTGCTTACATGATCAAAGATCGATAATGTGCCGCTGACAACAGAGTGGGAAATCTGTTCGGATTGCCGGTGGAGCTGAACGCTTACTGCCAGCAGTATGATACTGGCAATATCGGTTATCACGGTGGAAATCAGTACAGCCGCTCCGAAACGGGTCTTGCTCAATTTCAACTCACGCATCACCGGAAAAACGATGCCTACAGAGTGTGACGCAAAAAGAGAGGCGTAGAGAAGTTTCCCTGCCAGATCGTCCGGTTCAAAATGGCGGTACACCAGATAGCCGGTGATCGCCGGCAGCAGAAAGGTGAGAATGCTCAACAGAATGACCGGTTTCCGTACTGATTTTATCAGTTTGAAATCGGCTTCCATTCCCGCAAGAGCCATCAGCAGCATCAGCCCCAGAGACCCCAGAGAGTTGATTATCATATTGAAACTGTCGGTCGTGTACTGTGCAGTCACGGCCTCTTCCCCCGGTTTTCCCAGAAAGCTCAATGCATCGGATAAAATACCTATCAGATCAACACCGATCCCGGTCGGTCCGATAAGCATACCGACTATCAGCAGAGATATGACTGTCGGAATATTGAATTTACGCAGAACAAAAGGAATCAGACACATTACACCGGTCAGTGCCATCAACAGTATAAGAAAAGCTCCATCACTCATTTTTTTCTCCCGTTTTGATATGTTTGTACTTGAAAAACAGACTATTAATATAGGACTTCCTTAATAAAAAATCAACCCCATTGAGAGGAATTTTATGATAGTTTGATAAATTTATTGATGAAAAATTGTTTTTGTGCCCTTGTGAGTGTATATTATGAGGATGTTTTTTTCAACACAGCAGGAAATACTTTTATGAATGATTTACCGGAATTCCGTGCGCTGGGGGTGGCAGAGGAGTTGATCCCCGCTTTGTGCGCCAAAAATTTTCAAACTCCGAGTGCGATCCAGCAGCTGGCTATCCCGCTGCTGCTTTCAGGGGAAAAGGATCTCATCGGTCAGGCTCTTACCGGAACCGGTAAAACCGCAGCTTTCGGTCTGCCGGTGATCCAGAGTGTCGAGCCGGGAAGTGTTCCCCGTGCGTTGATTCTCGCTCCGACCCGGGAGCTGTCGATCCAGATTTCAGACGAACTCAAGTCGCTCTGCGGGGGCAAACCTTTGAGAATCGTTCCGTTTTTCGGCGGACAATTGATCACCATTCAGCTGGATGAGTTGAAAAAAGGTGTGGATATCGCTGTCGGAACTCCGGGGCGGATCATGGATCTTTACCGGCGGGGAAAACTGGTGCTTGACCGGTTGCAGTTTGCTATTCTTGATGAAGCTGACGAAATGCTGGATATGGGATTTATTGATGACATCCGGGAGATTTTGTCTTTGACCAATCCGGATAAGAGAATGCTGATGTTCAGTGCGACCATGCCGCCGGAAATCATGGAGATCGCTGCAGAATTCATGCGCCCGGAATATGAGATCGCCAGAGCCGGCGATGCCGGAGCAACCAATACTGACTTGACGGAACAATATTTTCACGAGGTGAAACGGGAACACAAACTGGATGCTCTGATGCGGCTAATCGATGCCAATCTTGAGCTTTATGCCATGGTATTCTGCCGCACCCGAGCCGATGTGGATGAGGTTACTGAAAAACTTCATGCCCGCGGATACCGGGCGGAAGCTTTGCACGGGGAAATTTCCCAGGCGCAGCGTCTGCGGGTCATCAACAGCTTCAAAAAACGCAAGTTCCCTTTGCTTATTGCAACAGATGTTGCGGCACGGGGGATCGATATCAATGATCTTACCCATGTCATAAACTATTCTCTGCCGCAGAATTCCGATATTTATATCCACCGTATCGGCAGAACCGGCAGGGCAGGGCGGCATGGTGTGGCTGTATCTTTTGTTACTCCCGGTGAGCGGCGTAAACTTAAATTTATCGAAAAAGATATCGGCAATGAGATTCCGCAGAAAAAGCTGCCGGAAATAGCAGATATCATCGAAGCAAAAAAGCAGCAATTCAGTGAGAGTGTCGCTCTGCTTCTGGAAACCGGCGAGGCGGATGCTTATCTTAATTTCGCTGAAGAATTGTGTACTCTCGGATCACATCCGGCAGAAGCCGTGGCGGCTGTTTTGAAGCTTCACTTCAAAAATGAGCTGCTTCCGGAAAGTTATCATGAATTCGGGGCAAAAGCCAAACGGGATGAAAGTTCCATGAAAAAGCTTCTGCTTTTTGCCGGTCGTGCCGATGGTGTAACTGTTCCGGATCTGCTCCGGATGATTTGTGATAAAACCGGAATAAAAAGCAATCAGCTCGGCAAGATCATCTGCCGCGCCGACAAGACTTTTATCAATGCTGAAGTTGTTGATGCCGAAAAGATCCTCAAGGCATTTGCCGGAAATAAAGAGTGGCGTTTCAAATATGATGAACCGCGCGAGATGCGGGGAAATAAAGGCGGAAAAGGCAACCGGGAGTATAATGTGAGCAAGGAACAAACTGCAGAAAGTTCCCGCAAAGAAGGTAAAGAAAAACGGATACCCGGGAAGAAAAAGGTCAAGACCCACAAGCCTCTGCGGGAAGAGTTTTTCAAATGGATTGCTGAATCAGATGAGTGATTCCCGGCGCAAAACGCTTAATTTGGCGATCAATTGATCCCGGATGATGGCAAGACGGGCAGTGAAATAATCCACTTTTTCCGGAAATGAGATCAGTTGCCGGTACTCTTTGAGCCGGTCAACCAGCTCTTCAAGATCAAAAATCGCACGTTTGCCCAAAGTGATCTGTAATGCAACCGGAGTATTTTTTTCCGGTTCTGTGAAATCGGCAGTTCTGGCAAGCAGTTTGGCAAAGGCGCAGTTTATACCCAATGCCGCAGTCAGATTTTTTCTGTTTCCATTGATGATGGCAAAACTGTTCCAGTTTGCGGCAAGCTGATCAAGAGCGTCAACACTGGAAAAACATACCGGACGGCGCAAATCCATGTACTGGCTGTTTTCGCCGTCCTCTTCTTCTTCCTCCTCGTGATCACTTATCCACCGGCGCAAAGCATCGGAAGTGCGTGCAGAAACCGGATCGGATGGCATTTCTGCTTCTCCGTTCCAGATACCGGGCAGTTCTCCTGCCGGCAAATCAAGGCAGTAGACAAGATCCTGAAAAAAGCTGGCAACGAGTTCTTCGTGCCGCCGGATCTCATCTTCCCATTGATATTCGTCCCAATGCTGATACTCCTGCATCATCTTTTTCCGGAGATTTACTTGCTGTTTCTGCCCCAGAGGGTTTCCAACTGATATTTCTCCCTGATTTCCGGGAGCATAAGATGGACGATGACTGTGTTGAAATCCAACAGTACCCAACCTCCGGGATTGCTGTCATCTCCGGAGATGACCCGGAGTTCAAATGTTTCACGCACCTGACGCTCGATATGATTGGCGAGGGCTTGCAAATGCGGCTCTGAATTGGCAGTTGCCACTACAAAAAAGTCGGCGATGCCGGATGTTTCCGGCAGTTTTATCAACGCCGGTTCCTCGGCTTTTTTATCTTCGGCACACTGGATGCAGAATTTTGCCAGTTCCTCTGCTTTTTCCACACGGCTCTTATTTCCGGTCATGATCGTCCTTTCATGGTCTTGACTTTTGTTCATACAAATCGTACTGCCGGATATACCCGGCTATTTCCGGCGGGAAATTTTCCTGCTCTATAATATGATACCTGAAACCGTTTTTTTCCATTGAATTTTTGACTTCTGTTGAAGATATTTCAAAAAAAGTTCCTTCCAGCATGGCATTGAAGAGTTTTTCTGCGGTTTCTCTCTTCCAGTTTTTCAGCAGTTTTTCCATCGTCACAGCCGAGCCGGCGCGCGGATAGACGATAAAATCTGTTTTTTCAGCCAGTTCTTCAGCCCGGTGCCAGGTGTGCAGAGAAAGCAGACTGTCCGCTCCGATCAGGAGCATGAATTTTTCTCCGGTCTCCCTGTGGAGTTTATCCAATACATCAATGGTATATGACGGAGATAATCCGGAGTGTTCCTCAAAATCTGAAACGCTCATTTTTTTCTCTCCGGCGATCAGCAATTTTACCATATTCATCCGGTGGGTGAATGATGCCCGGGCGGAATTCATTTTGTGCGGCGGTATTGCCGCCGGGAACCATACCACCTCATCGCATCTGCCGGAGGCAAGGGCTGCTTTTGCCACGCCGAGATGTCCGTAATGCGGCGGGTCAAAACTGCCGCCGAAAAAGACTTTTTTCATTTTCATTCCCCGTTTTTCTGCTTTTTTACTATTAAAATAGCGTTTTTTTTTCAAAAATCAACTGTAGAGATTGAACTTTTCAACAGGAAATGTTATCTTTATATAAATGACAATTTACAGTTGCATATTCGGAGAGAGAAAATTTATGTTGAAAAGTGTATTTTTTGCGTTGCTGCTGGCGGTGGTATGTGCCGGCTGCCGGTCAGACATCTACTATCAGAACCGGGCTGTTGAAAGGGCGAGAAAATATCTGCTGGAAAATTGCAGTGATCTGACACCGGATGAAGGTATGTTTGTCCGTTACAATGCTCCGGTATTGCTCCATGCTCCTTTGCTCGGGGAGCAGGGAAACCTCTATCCGGGGCAGGAAAGATTGCACAGTCCGCTGCGTCAGATCTGTGTTACATGGCTGATCCCCGGCAGAAAAGATCTGGTGATGGTTTTCGGCGTTTCCCATCCGCGGATGGATGCCTGGGAGCCGAACCGGATATTGATCAGGGATTATTCATCTCACGTTCCGGCGATCAATGTTGCATTGGATACTGCCCGTAACTATGCAAAAAACAACTTTTTCCGCGATTTGAATACTGTTGAAGTCAACGCGGTGCGTTTCTCTTATCCGGGGCTGTTGAGAACATCTTTTGAATTGAGTTTTGATGTTACCGGAAAACAATCCGATGCCAAGGTCGCCGAGGCATTGGAAAAGGCGGAAAATATGGTGCAGTACTCTCTGGTGTGGAAGCTCGGTGCCGACAAAAATCTGGTCATTACCGGATTATCCGACCGTAAATTCTCTACTTGGGATATAATGCTTGCTGAAATTATGAATGATGCGGAACTGGAAAAGCATACCGTAGCAGTCGTTCTTACTCCGGCACAGGGATTGAATGCCATGCCGGAGGGCGAGCTTGATAAACTTTCCGGTTGGGAGGAGTGATATATTATGTTCAGTATGACAGGATTCGGTCGTGGGGAAGCTGTGACATCCGGAGGTGTCAGGGTTTTTGTTCAAATATCTTCTGTTAACCGTAAACAACTGGAAATGCGTTTTTCTCTGCCGGGAGAATTGGCAGAATGTGAAATTTCCGGAAGAAAGATCATTGCCAATGCTGTTTCCCGCGGTTCGCTGCAGATCAAGTGTCATATCATTGATTCTCCGGCAGGAAGCGGGGCTTCGGTAGTCAATGAGGTACTGCTGGATGAACTTATCCGCCAATGCAGTGCCGCACGGGTGCGTGCCAATCTTTCCCGGGAAGTTGCCGTGGAATCTTTGCTCTCTTTGCCCGGAGTGTTGAATATCCGTTCTTCCAATGAAGCGTCAGAAGAGTTGACGGAAATTTTTGAAGCAGCATTGAAAAGTGCATTGAAAGATTTTTGCGAAATGCGCCGGAAAGAGGGCGATGCCCTGAAAACCGATCTGCTGGCACGGTTGGAGAAACTTGAGCAGTGGCATTGTGAACTTGAGGCAATGACCTCCGTTTATCCGGAAATTGCCAAACAGCGTATTATGAGCCGTCTGGAAAATGAGAAACTGCCGGTTTCTGCTGATGATCCCGGGGTGATGCGGGAGGTGCTTTTCTATGTAGACAAAGGTGATGTCACTGAAGAGATCACCCGTCTGGCAAGTCACTTCCGGCAGTTCCGTGCTTTTTTGGAGTCCGGCGAACCGGTCGGCAGAAATATGGATTTTCTGGCACAGGAAATTTTCAGGGAGATCACGACTCTGGGGAATAAGGCAGCCGTTGCCGGAGCTTCTCCGCTGGTGGTGGCATTCAAAGCGGAAATGGAAAAGATCCGCGAACAGATACAGAATATTGAATAATTTATCAGGCGGGTATATATGAATCGTCAGGAAAAAAAGAGTGCACTTGATGCAGTGAATGAAAAGTTGCTGGCTGGTTACGCGGATGGTTTCGGGGACAATGATGCCGGTGGTGACAGCTTGCCGCGGCGCAGTGAAGTGATCGCTGTTACGGAAAAACTTCTGGAATTGATCTTCCCCGGATTTGACCGGGCTGGGACTTATCCATCCAGTGGAGTCCTGCTCGGTGATTGCATGAGAGAACTTTCCGATCAGATCTCCAGAGCAATGCACCGTATCGGCGGGGAGAAATGTGAAAGTTGCGATCACGGCTGCAATTCCCGTTGTGATGAACTTTCTTTGTCTTTGTTGAGAAAACTGCCGACGATCCGTGAGATCATGAAAGAGGATGTCAGAGCTGCTTATAACGGCGATCCGGCGGCAAAGAATTATGATGAGATCATACTCAGTTATCCGGGTGTCAAAGCTGTTGCGATACAGCGGCTCGCTCATGAACTGTATGTGCTGGATGTGCCGCTGATCCCCCGTATGATGACAGAATATGCCCACTCTGTCACCGGAATCGATATTCATCCGGGGGCAACCATCGGGAGGGGAGTTTTTATTGATCATGGAACCGGCGTCGTTGTCGGGGAAACTGCGGTCATCGGTGACAATGTGCGTATTTATCAGGGGGTTACTCTTGGAGCTGCCAACTTTCCGAAAAATGCCTGCGGTATGCTGATCAAGGGCAACAAGCGTCATCCGACAGTGGGCAATAATGTTACGATCTATTCCGGAGCATCCGTTCTGGGGGACATTACTATCGGTGACAATTCTGTTATCGGCGGCAACGTGTGGCTGGCGGAAAGTTTGCCGCCGGGAACCAAAATCACGGCCTTGCCGCCGGAGCACCGGAAAAAATTTCTCAATTCCGGGTGTGGAAAATGAGCCGGGTCATTGATAATTATCTTGCGGTGAAGGCTGAAGTTGAAGCCGCCTGTATTGCTGCTGGCAGAAGTGTTGCTGATGTGAAACTGCTGGTCGTCAGTAAAACGATCCCGGTCAGTGTGCTGATGGAGCTTTATGATCACGGGATCCGTGAATTTGCAGAAAACCGGGAACCGGAGCTGGCAATGAAATGTGCTGCTATGCCGCAGGATATAATCTGGCATTTTATCGGACCGGTTCAATCCAATAAGATCCGCAAGGTCGTGAAACTGGCACAGGTGATCCATTCGGTTGAGTCATTAAGTCAGCTTGAACGTTTTGAGCGCATTGCCGGAGAGGAAAAGAGAAAACCGGAGATTTTGCTGGAGCTGAATATTTCCGGCGAAGCATCCAAAGGCGGCATGACCCCCGCAGAGCTGCCGGTCGCCGCAGAACGGGCGGTCAAGTGTCAGAATCTGCATTTTTCCGGATTGATGACCATGGCTCCTTTTGAGGCGGAAAAAGATGAATTGAACCGGATTTTTGCCGGTTTGAAAAATTTGCGTGATAATGAATCCGCCCGCTTGAATACGGCATTGCCGGTATTGTCCATGGGAATGAGCGGGGATTTTCCCGAAGCCATTGCCAATGGCGCAACGGTGATCCGTGTGGGAAGTAAAATTTTTGAAGGTATAGAAAGAATACCCAGATGAAAATCCTGTTGATCGGTGCCGGCAGTGTCGGAGCTTATTTCTGCGGACGTGCCGCTCTCGGTGGAGCGGATGTGGAAGTGCTTGTCCGCCGGAGTCACGGAGAGATCATCCGTGACGGTTACAAGGTGGAAAGTATTGCCGGAGATTTTTCATTCCGTCCGGTACGGGTGATCGATACAGCAGCTGATGTATCTGATGATATTGATTTTATTGTTATGGCAACCAAAGTCCTGCCGGAAATCGACCGGGTGAAACTGCTTGCCCCCGCTGCCGGATTGCCGCATCATCCGCCGGTCATTCTGATTCAGAATGGAGTCGGCATCGAGGAGGAAATAGCATCTGCATTCCCGGAAAATGAGATCATCAGTGTGATCGCTTATATCGGAGCTTCCCGCAAAGCGGTCAACCGCATCTGTCATACCGGAGCCGGAAAATTGATCATGGGCAGATTCGGAGGGGGAGCAAGTTTGAATACAGAATGTGCCGCTCAACTTTTCAGATCTGGCGGCGTGGAGTGTGTCGTTACAGAAAATATTGCCCTGGAGCGGTGGCGTAAACTTTTGTGGAATCTTCCCTTCAATCCGGTTTCGGTGCTGGGGGGCGGTCTTGATACCAGTGAGTTGTGTGACGGCGGTTGTACAGAGGAACTCTGCTCGACCCTGATGGATGAGGTCATCGCTGTTGCCAATGCCGTTGGTGTGCCTTTGACAAGAAAGATGGCTGATGAACAGATCGGGTACACCCGTAATTTTCCGCCGTATAAGACCAGTATGCTTCAGGATTTTACTGCCGGACGTCCGCTTGAGGTCGATGCCATTCTCGGAAATATGGTAAAAATGGCAGAAAAGTATCATGTTCCGGTTCCGTATGCCAAATGCTGTTATCTATTGCTCAAATCAGCTGATTTCAAGAACCGGATGGGGAATAAGTGATTTTTGCCGGAGTTGGTAAAGTTTATGAACAAACTTTTGCGAAAAGCTTTCTTTTCAGCTTGACAATCACGTCAAGAGATGATATTTTATTGAATGAGCAACTGTATTTGTACTTTGTTAACCAAACAACTTGTCAAAATTAAGGAGAAATCAGGATGAAAGTTGACCTGAAAGGCAAAGTTGCAGTCATTACCGGCGGTGGCGGTATTCTCTGCAGTGTGATGGCAAAAGCGATGGCAAAAGCCGGTGCTAAAGTGGCAATTCTCGATCTTAACGGCGAAGCTGCTGAAAAAGTGGCGGCGGAGATCGTTGCTGATGGCGGTCAGGCTATCGGTTTGAGTGCCAACGTGCTGGAACTTGCCAGTCTGCAGGCTGCTGAAGCAAAAATCACCGAAGCTCTCGGACATTGTGATATTCTGGTCAACGGTGCCGGCGGCAACAATCCCAAAGGTACGACCAGCAAAGAGTATCTGACCAAAGAAGATCTGGCTGCCAAAGTTGAAGGCGTGACAACTTTCTTTGATCTTGATCCTGCCGGTGTCGGATTTGTTTTCAATCTGAACTTCCTCGGTACTTTGCTGCCGACTCAGGTTTTCTGCAAACACATGGCTGAAAATAATGGCGGTAATGTTATCAATATTTCCAGTATGAATGCTTTCTGCCCCCTGACCAAGATCCCTGCTTACAGCGGTGCCAAGGCTGCTATCAGCAACTTCACCCAGTGGCTGGCGGTTCACTTCTCCCGGGTCAACATCCGTGTCAATGCTATCGCTCCGGGCTTCTTCCTTACCAATCAGAACCGTGCTTTGTTGACCAATGCCGACGGATCTCTCACTCCCCGCGGCAACACCATTCTGACTCACACCCCGATGGGCAAATTCGGCAAGCCCGAAGATCTGGTCGGCGCTCTGCTTTTCCTGCTGGATGATGAGGCTGCCGGTTTTGTCAATGGTGTGGTTCTGCCGATAGACGGTGGTTTTGCGGCATTCAGCGGAGTCTGATTTTCAACAGCAACACAACTTTCAGTTTAAGGAATAATTGATCATGGATAAAAAAGCAGATATCGGTCTTATCGGTCTTGCGGTAATGGGCGAAAACCTCGTCCTCAATATGGAAAGTCACGGTTTCAGTGCGGCTGTTTACAACCGTACGGTGGAAAAAGTTGACAACTTTGTCAACGGCCGCGGCAAGGGCAAAAATTTCATCGGCTGCCACAGTTTGCAGGAACTCTGCGACAGCTTGAAAAGTCCCCGCAAGATCATGATGATGGTCAAAGCCGGTAAACCGGTGGATGATCTTATGGAACAGTTGATCCCCTATCTTGACAAAGGTGATATTCTCATCGACGGCGGCAACAGTCACTTGCCTGACACCATCCGCCGCACCAAATATCTGGCTGAAAAAGGTCTGCGTTTCGTCGGTTCCGGTGTTTCCGGCGGTGAAGAAGGTGCTTTGCTCGGTCCCTCTCTGATGCCCGGTGGTGATCCGGAAGCATGGAAAGAGATCAAACCGATCTTCCAGGCTATCGCTGCCAAAGTTTCCGGCGGTCAGCCCTGTTGCGAATGGGTCGGTGATAACGGTGCCGGTCACTATGTGAAAATGGTTCACAACGGTATTGAGTACGGCGATATGCAGATGATCTGCGAAGCCTACTGGATCATGAAAAATGTTCTCGGCTTGAGTGCTGCTGAATTCCACGAAGTTTTCACCGAATGGAACAAAGGCGAACTTAACAGCTACCTGATTGAGATCACTTCCAATATCTTCAGCAAGGTCGATCCTGAAACCGGTAAACCGGTGGTGGACATCATTCTGGATACTGCCGGTCAGAAAGGTACCGGAAAATGGACCAGCCAGAGTGCTTTGGATCTGGGCGCACCCGCTCCGACCGTTGCAGAGGCTGTGTTTGCCCGCTGTCTTTCTGCCATCAAAGAAGAGCGTGTGGCGGCTTCCGGCGTTCTTACCGGACCCAAAGCAGCTTTCACCGGTGACAAGAAAGCCTTTATCGAATCTGTCCGCAAGGCTCTGTATGCTTCCAAGATCTGCTCCTACGCCCAGGGTTATCAGCTGATGAAACTGGCTGCCAAAGAGTATGACTGGAAATTGCAGTATGGTGAGATCGCTCTGATGTGGCGCGGCGGTTGCATTATCCGTGCCCAGTTCCTTGAACGCATCAAAGAAGCTTTTGACAAAAATCCGGATCTGGATAACTTGCTGCTTGATGACTTCTTCCATGGCGTGATCGACAATTGTCAGGCTGCATGGCGCGAAGTTATCGCCACTGCGGTGATGAATGGTGTGCCGGTTCCGGCATTCAGCAGTGCGCTTGCTTACTATGATGGTTACCGTTCAGCCAGCTTGCCTGCCAATCTGCTTCAGGCACAGCGTGACTACTTCGGCGCCCATACCTACGAGCGTGTCGATGCTGAACGCGGCAAATTCTTCCACACTGCCTGGACTGAAAACAGCGGTACCACCGTTGCCGGAACTTATACGGCGTAAGTGATATAGGTTGTTGACGGCGGGAGCATCTGAAACCGGTGTTGCCCGCCGTTTTTTCAAAGAAGGAAAATTATTATGGCTATGTATGTGCAAAAAGGCGGAGCTGATATTTCCATCAGCGACAGCGAACTTCAGAGTCTGGTTCTGGAAACGATCGCCAAAAGCGGCAAAGAGATCAAACGCATGCTGATCCTGCCTCCGGATCACACCCGGCTCAACTCCTGCGCCGGCAGAATTACTGAAATCATTTATGAAAATTATGCCGACAAGTGCCACATTGACATCATGCCTGCTCTGGGTACTCACAGCGCAATGGGAGATGCCCAGCTGGAATTGATGTTCGGCAAAAAAATTCCGAAAGAAAAATTTCTGGTTCATGATTGGCGCAATGCAGTTCGCACCATGGGCAAAGCTTCCAGTGAACTTATCAGCGAATTATCCGGCGGCAAGGTTGACTACGAAGTCAGCGTGCAGGTGAATAAGATCGTTTTCGAGAATTACGACATAATTCTTTCCGTCGGTCAGGTCGTGCCGCATGAAGTTGTCGGTATGGCGAACTACACCAAAAATATCATGGTCGGTATCGGCGGATCTGATATGATCAACAAATCCCACTTCCTAGGTGCCGTTTCCAATATGGAAAAGATCATGGGACATGCCGACAGTCCGGTGAGACGGCTTTTTAATTACGGTGTGGATACTTTTCTTGCCGATCTGCCGTTTGTCTATATGCAGACGGTAATGGCACGGGATGAAGCTACCGGCAAGATGGCAATGCGCGGATTTTTCTCCGGTACCGGGGATTGTGCATTCAAGGCTGCAGCAAAATTGAGTGTGGAAACCAACTTGCAGCTTCTTGATAAACCGTTGAAAAAGGTGATTGTTTTTCTTGATCCGGAAGAATTTAAGAGTACCTGGCTGGGGAACAAATCGGTCTACCGTACCCGTATGGCAATTGCTGATGACGGCGATCTGATCGTGCTGGCTCCCGGATTGCAGGAGTTCGGGGAAGATCCGGAAATCGACCGCCTGATCCGTAAATACGGTTATAAAGGTACTCCGAATACCTTGAAAATGGTCGCTGAAAATGAGGATTTGCGCAACAACCTCGGCGCAGCAGCGCATTTGATCCACGGTTCCAGTGAGGGTCGTTTCACGATCACATACTGTCCCGGTGATAAAGTTACCGCAGAAGAGATCCGTTCTGTCGGATTTGAGTATGGCGACATCGATGAGATGATGAAGAAATATGACTTTGCCAATTTGAAAGACGGTATCAATGTCGTCAATGGTGAAGAAATTTTCTATATCAGCAATCCGGCTCTCGGATTGTGGGCGTTGAAATCAGCTTTCAACGAATAAAACAATATAATTTCCCGGACGGTGGAACACAGCAGTTCTGCCGTCTTTTTTTGTAACATCCTGTATATTTAAGCATTGTGGATGCCATTCTTTAAATTCCATTCATCGATCCGGCTGAATGAAATATTTTATATTGATAAAGATTTTTTTATCACTGGTAAAATACTTGAAACAGATGTATATTTATACGCCGCATTAAAAGAATGAACAGAAAATATTATTTTTTATAGAAAAATGTTTGAAAAATTAAAAAGATGTGATATTTTATAAATAGATATAATTATAAAATCCTAATTAAAAAAAAGGGGGGAGATTATGGCAGAACCAATCGTCAATGTCATTAAGTGCGATGTGAACAACAACTTATTCATCTGGAAGCACCCGTTGGAAGATTTCTATACGGGAAGTCAGTTGATCGTGCATGAATCTCAGGAAGCTGTATTTTTTATGAATGGTCAGGCTCTGGATACTTTCGGACCGGGCAGACACACTTTGACGACCCAGAATCTTCCTGTTATCGGCGGATTGTTCAAAAAGGCGACCGGCGGTCAAACCCCTTTTCATTGTGAAGTTTACTTTATCAACAAAACAGAGCAGATGGCGATCAAGTGGGGGACCAATTCCAAAATGGAATATATGGAACCGACCTACGGATTTCCCATCAAACTCGGTGCCTGCGGTGAAATGTGTTTGCGCGTGAGCAATGGCAGACAACTGTTGGTCAAGGTCGTCGGAACTGAAAAATTGATCGATCAGGGTGCATTGGTGGATAAATTCCGTGCTTTCCTGATGCTCCGTTTGAAAAATTATCTGGTATCCCTTATCCGGCAGGAAAAACTCAGTGTTTTTGAACTTGATGAACAGCTGGAGCGGATTTCCGGTGATCTGCATACCAAACTTAAGGATGATTTTGCCGATTACGGCGTGAGTCTGGAACGTTTCTTCGTTACCAATATTGTGAAACCGGAAGATGACCGTGATTACAAACGCTTCAAGGAGCTTCATTTCCGTCAATATGCCGATGTCACTGAAGCAAAATTGCGTCAGCAGATCGGTTTGATCGACCAGCAGACCAAAGCACAGCAGATGGTTATTGAAGCAGAGGGTATTGCCCGTAAAAGAAGTCTTGAGGGTTATACTTATCAGGATGAACGCCGTTTTGATGTGGCGGAAAAAATTGCAGAAAACGAAAGTGCCGGTCAATTTTCCAATATGGGTATCGGGCTTGGCATGGCAGCCGGAGTCGGCGGTGCCGTCGGTTCTTCCATTGGCGGGATGTTTGCCGGAGCGATGAATCCGGCTCCGGCTGTTCCTGTTGAAAATGCAGTGTGTGCAAAATGTGGTGCTGTTCTCGGTGCCAATGCCAAATTCTGTCCGGAATGCGGCGAAAAATATGTTCCGCCGGCTGCTTCGGGAACGGTTGAGTGTCCGGGATGTCACAAACAGGTGGCGCAGGGAAAATTCTGTCCGGAATGCGGTATGAAACTGGAAGCTCCTGTTTGTCCCCAATGCAGCTGTAAAGTCGCTCCGGGGGCGAAATTCTGCCCGGAATGCGGTTGTAAATTGAACTGAAAATAAGGATTTTAGATCATGAAAAATATTTTGCACATTACGATCATTACACTTCTGATAATCGGGGTTCTGACCTTTATTTCATGTCTGCTGCCAGCAACAACTCTGTTATGGACTTCTTACGGATTGTGTGTACTGTCAATTATTCTTTTTGCCGTATTGGCGGGCAGCATAATCATGTGTAAAAAGCAGAATTATATTCTGAGACTGCCATTTTTGCAGTTGTGGTTGTACCCGGTTCTGGTGCTGCTGTCAACCGGATTTTTTGTCATCTGTGAAGCTGCCGGTCTCTTTTCTCTGCCGATCATCTGGCTGTGTCTGATCGAATTTATCATCCTGGCTGTTTTTGTGATCATATTCGTTGTTATCAATTTTGCCAAAAGTGCGATTCAGGCGGTTGATAACTCTCCGGCGCAGAAACAGTATAATATGTGGAAGTTGTTGGTGATTGATGTTGAAGCCATGGTCGCATCAGCTTCTGACGGGGACCGCCGGATGATTTCTGAATTGGCAGATGCATTCCGTTACTCTGATCCGGTCACGCCGCCGGAATTGGCTGCTCTGGATAACGAAATTTCCGGTGCGCTTGCTGCATTGAAAGGTGCTGTCATGCACAAGAACAGTGAACAGATCAAAATATCGGTTGAGGGTATCAAAGGATTGATCGCCAGCCGTAATGAAAAAATCAAAATATTCAAGTAAGGAAATCAGAGACCATGATTTTTGATTCATTGGAAAATTTGAAGTGCTACCGGGGTATCGCTCCGGAGGCAGTTGCGCTGCTGGTTGATGCGCTTGCCGGTTTGAATTCAGATGCTCCGACCGGTAAAACCGTGTTGATCCCGGATAAATTGTTTATTCTGGTTCAGCGTTACGCCACCGGAGCGGTAGCAGACGGCAAGTTGGAGATCCATAAGAATTTTGCCGATCTGCAGATGCTGCTGTCGGGCAATGAGCTTATCGGCTATGCTCCGGTGAAAGATGCTGCCTGTCTGACTCCCTACGATGGGGAAGGGGACTATGCGCTTTACCGGGCAGAAGCGGATGAGCTTCTGCTGGCGGCATTGAAACCGGGAAATTTCACCATTTTCCTGCCTGAAGAAGGACACATGCCGGGCAGGGGAGATGGCAGCAATGTGGTAAAAGTGGTGGTGAAGATCCACAAATCGCTGCTGGTTTAAGCTTTGGATCAAAGAGAACATCCGCAAGTTGAAAGATATGCTTGCGGATGTTTTTTTATTTTACCGATATGACAGGAGTATTGAGCAGCTTCAATTCGCCGTTGCAGAGCATCATTTCCACCGGACCGCGCGGGGTGGGGATTTTTGCGTACAGATTTTTCAATCCGGCAAAATCCGGTTTGATCTCAAATTTTTCAAATCCCGGAGCGGTCGGACGCACTCCGCAGATACGGCGCATGATGATATTTGCCGGAGCGGCACCCCATGCATGGCACCAATCTTCATTAGGTTTGTTTGTGACAGACCAGGCTTCCGTGGTGCATGTTGCACCCTGTTCGATCATGCCGAGCCAGCTGCGTTCTCCATTACCGGTCATCAATTCCATTGCGTAATCAGACATTCCCCCCATGAAACAGGCATCGAGCAGGAATTGAGCCGTAAAGGGACTGCACTGCATACCTTTTTCCCTTATAAGTTTACACAGGTGCGGAATTTCTGCGGCATCGGCAATACCCCAGCAAATAGCGTATACAGCACTGTGGAGTGAAGTGTGCTGTGATTCAGGGTTATCCACCGGCAGACCGTTTTTGAACATTATGCGGCGGATCCCGTCACGCAGAACTTGCGCCCGGTAAGAGTAGATCGATTCACCGGTAAGTTCCGCCATTGCCAGCAGTGCCGCACAGCGGTAGGCATTGGGAACAAAGTTGATTCTGCCGAATTCGTAATCATCACGGTCGCAAATGGGCCAATCGACCATATCGTGAATGCGCCATCCGGAAAGCTCTTCTTTGCAGTCACCGGAGAAACCTTCCGGAGAAACCAGAATTTCGTAGCGCAATTTTTCATCCAGATGCGGAAGCCAGCGACGGATGCTCTCTTTATCTCCGGAATAAAGCAGATAATCCCTTGCCATGACCGGCATCAAATAGGAGTATTCTGTCGGCCACGTCGGGTAAACGAGCAGACGGTCGATGGTATCCCGGGCTGTGGTGTAATATGAGTCACAGCAAAAGTGGCAAAGCTGGTTGATGTAAGAATCCCCCTCATAGGCATAGCGTTCCCGGTTGCCGTCGATATATACGCCGAAAGGAGTAGTCGCTTTTACAGTGTATTTGCAAAAATCCCAGAGTTTATTGAGTTTCTCATTGTCACACTCAAATATTGCAGCGTTGTCATCAAACGGAGCGGAGAATTCAAAGCGTTCAAATTCGACGAATCCGGGGGCACCGATAACTTCGGCATAGCGGAAAAGTCCAAGTTCCCCGCCATCCGGAACTTCGCATTTCGGCAGATTGCCGCAGGGCGAACCATGCACCGGTAATACCATATGATACCGTTGAACACCGGCGCGCAGGGCGAGTTTGCACTCCGCATAATAACGGTAATTGCCGGGGGATCGGTCTATAGAACCATCTTTCAGCCATTGTCCGACAGCTACAGTAACTTCACCGGCTGTGTCCGGGGCGTAGAGGATCACATCGAGCCGTGCATACGCATCTTTTCCGAAATCACAGAAAACCACTCTTTCGCCGTCGTTGTTGACAAATTCCCGTTTGCAGTTACTCATAGATGGTAAATCCCTTTTATTATTTGGTAATGTTCCGGATATGTTGATTATAATATACACATGATTTATTTTTTTTCAAGACAGTTTATCAGGTTAAAATAATACAAGAATACAAGTTTGTGACGGGAAATTTTTTTCATACTATTGTTTTTTTTTGAAGTGTTGACTATATTTATAACATCAAAATGTCAGAATAGGAAGAAATTTTCCCGCAAGCACGGTGCTTCGGAGCAGAAAGTTTCTCAATTGTGGAAAGGAGAAATCATGTCAAAAAAAATTGCGATTTCGGCGATCTGCTGTATCGCTGCTGTCACTCTCTGTGCTGCCGGCGGTATAAAGTGGAGTACTGCCAAGCATGCCAAGCAGAACAGTGTTTGGAGCAACCAGTATTTCCGGTTCATCAACACTGCCGGGAAAAATCATCTGATGGGGCTTTGGGACAGCAGGGACAACAAGCCGCTGATGATCCGTTCATGGCTGTGGTATGCCGGTAAATCCCGCAAGCCCGGAGAAAAATATGCTTCATACAGCGAAGAAGGCGCATCTTCCATGCCATATATTGGCTGCAATGCCAAGCTGGAAAAAAATGCTGACGGCAGTGATAAGTTGGTGGTTGACACTACTTACCAGACGCCGGATTTTGACATCTTGCGTAAAGTTACGCTGTTTGACAACAAACCCTATTTTCTGTTGAGCTACACCCTCACTGCCCGCGAAGATGACAATGCTCCCGGCAGCTTCAGTTCTCCGCTGCTGCTCTTTGATAAAAATTGGGATACTGTGATTTACAACACTTCTGATGGTTTCTCTGAACCCAAAGCCTACAAAAAAGGTTTTGTCAATTCAGGCAATGCTTCCAGCAACACCTATATCCTGATCAATAAAAAGTTGAATCGTTCTCTGGTGTTGATGGCCAATCTGAATAGCGGTCTGGAGTGCGGTTTTCAGGGGGCTCCCCGGGTCAAGTTGAGTTCCACCTGGGCGCAGAATGTGGGGCTCGGTCACGGCTATGTCAAACCCAATTCACTTAAAAAAGGTGATAAAGTTAAAGGCGAATGGGCGATCGCCGTGGTTGACAGTGTGACTTTGGATGACAAGGTAAAAGGTATCATCAACGAGATGATGGTGCGTTTCAACTGGCAGCCCCGGTTAAGCGAATTGCGCCCGCAAGCTCTGGAAGATGAACAGAAGAAACCTTCCGTATTTGCCCGCCAGCTTCCTGCACAGGGCAATGTGTCGCTGTGGAGTGAAAGTGCCGGCAAAAAGGTCTATCCGATCACCGCGATACCGCAGGAAAAAGCAGACGGAGTTGTGATCAAAGCAGCCAAACGTGAAGGAGAATCCTTCCAGATCGTGCTTGCCCCCAAGAGCGAAATCGAATTGACCGGAATCGCCATTTCACCGGCAAAGAACAGTGCCGGTGCGGAAATTGCCACCGTTGAAGCCCGCTTCAATGAGTATCAGCAGGTTGCGAAATCACTTGCACTTTCCGGCTTATCTGATAAAGTTGCCGATAAGATGCTTACTCCGGCGATGGCACTGCCCCGCAAACTTGCCGCCGGAGAGAATCAGCCGCTGATGTTTACTGTCGATGTGCCGGCAGGTATCGCCGCCGGTGATTACAAAGGTGTGGTGACGATCACATGGCGTGAAAACGGTGCGGAAAAGAGCGCGAATATTCCTTATACGGTGAAAGTATGGAACTTTGAGCTGCCCAAACATTTGAGCTACCGTGCGTTTGGGGTGAATTGGTCAGCCTGCGGTATGCCTGCTGCCAAGCTGCTTGCCCGTTATCATTACAATATCGGAACTCCGAACCTTACCGCCAGTGGCGTTGAGATGAGAAGACCGTCACAGGGATTCCATGACAACTTCACCAAAATGAATCTGCCCAATTTCTTTGATGCCGCCAGAGAGCTGACCAATGAGTATAATTGCAATGTTGTTACCATTCCTTTTACCTTCTGCGGCAACTGCATGTGGACGACCAAGAGCAATATGTACGGTTACAATCTCAAATACGATGATCCGGAATATGCCCGTCAGCTGCATTTCGTGGTCAAAAGCGTAGCCGATCAGCTGCGTGCCGATGGATTGCTGGATAAAGCCATTCTCTATAACTGGGATGAGGTCGGCCCCGCCCATGTCGCCGGTATGAAAAAAACGATGGAGATCATCCGCAAAGCCGCTCCGGATGCGAAGATCCTCAATGTTGGACCGGTCAGTAAAGAGTTGATCGATTTGAGCGATATTATTGTTGGGTGTGATTACTACAACTGGTGGAGTAAAGAGACCGAAAAATTGATTTGGGAATCCAAAGCCAAAGGGAAAGAATTCTGGATCTACCTCAATGGTACGGCATTTGTGACCGGCAATTCAGCGGCGATCACACGTCTTGTCCCGTGGCAGGGCTGGCCGCGCGGTATTTCCGGATATTTGCAGTGGGCGACACTTGCCAATGCTGAATCAACCTTTGCCAGTCACGGTCATGTCTGGCTGGTTTATCCCTACGATTATACCAAGGGTGAAGAACCGGTTCCTGCCGCCAGAATGGTTTATTTCCGTGATGGTATCGAGGATTATGAATATTTTGAAATGGCACGCAAACTGCCGAACTTCAAAGAGATCGAGGCAAAAATCCTCAAGATCGTGCCTAAAAACAGCGGTATGGTCAATGATCTTGAAACCATGTTGAATATCCGTGATGAGATCGGAGAAGCTCTTTCAGCTGCCGGAAAGTGACAATAAAAACAGAGGCAGCGGATGATTTTCACTGCCTCTGGGCGATATGCCTTTTTCTGAACTTCTGTCTGTTTTTCAGGCAGGAGTTTTTTATTGCAGAGTAAATTCTACTCTGCAATGCGGAATCGTACAAAAAAGCTGTGAAAAAATCCATTTGGCAGAAAAAGATCGGTTTATGTTGAATTTTTTTGATTACTGCACTTGAAAAAATACAATTCCACGCTATATTAAATGGAGTAACAAAATTACGGGGCAGTAGCTCAGTTGGCTAGAGCATCACACTGGCAGTGTGAGGGTCGAGAGTTCGAGTCTCTTCTGCTCCACCATTAAAAATCTCTCAAGAGTTCAGTCAAGTATGATTGAACTCTTTGTTTTTATAGTGATTTGTACCTGTACCGCAATGGTTTACAGCAAATTCATTCCGTAGCAGTTCTCTCCATAGAGAACCACATAGACTCTCAAAAGCGTGTGTTTGAATAGAAATCTCCGGAAATTCTCTGCTATGTAAAGGTCGGCGACCTTTATGTAAAGTCGGAGGCCAAGCGGTCTTAAGGAAGAAACTTGCTGTAAATCCTTGCTGTACAGCTACAAATCACTATAAAAACAAAGAGTTCAATCATACTTGACTGAACTCTTGAGAATTTGTAAATGGTGGAACCAGAGGGACTTGAACCCCCGACCCGGAGATTATGAGTCACCTGCTCTAACCGACTGAGCTATGGTTCCGTCCGAGATCAAAGAATCAG
>JAZSIZ010000157.1:0-10093 GCA_045534015.1 Victivallaceae bacterium
AGCAGCTTTGCGCCATCTGTAAGCATTTGTTCATAGCTCCGGTTTTATAATGTTCAAAGCTGTTTTTTACGCAGTGGTACGGATGTTTACGGATGTTTACGGATGTTTACGGAGGCGGCACGCAGACCGCGCGGCAAGAACACTCCACATTTTTGATGCCCTCTGTGGTACATTCAACGCACGGGGGCGAGGCGGTTGCCGCCGAGCGCGCCGCCCTTATGAGAATATACTTTCGCCCGAGATGCCCTCTGTGGTATATTTTACACCCCCTTGATACCCACTGTGGTATATTCAACACACGGGTGCGAGCACCGCGAGGGTGCGAGCGCGCAGGGCTGGACTGGAGCGTACTGTCAAGCGCAAGCGCAAGACAGGCGAGCAAAATCACTTTTGCGAGCGCGAAAGGAAGACCGAGCATAAGCCGGGAGTGCAGTGGAAAGACCGACCAGGCGCAGCCGATAAAGACCGCCTGCGGCCGTCGGTCGCCCCACGAAACACCCGGCGCATACCGCAGTGGAAACTGTCGCACTGAATCCGCTTGGAAAGTGTGTGCGTAAAGGTTGGGGAGTATGAGGGGAGGAAACCGTGGAACGGTTGCCTATCCCCTCATGCAAACAGAACCTCCGCAGACTGCACAAGCCATTTTTTTACGGATAGGTACGGATGTTTACGGATGGTAACGGATGTTTACGGAATGCGGCATGCCGTCTGCGCGGGTGGAGCTGGGTATTATGAGAATTTTTGGGAATTTTTGAGAGATTTTGAGAGATTTTGAGAGGTTTTGAGAACGCACAATATCTCAAAATTTCCCACAATCTCCCATAAAAACACATCTTGCATGCCACAGGCATAACGCTCTGTATCACACTCGCGCAGACTGCACAAGCCATCTTTTTACGGAATGCGGCACGCAAACCATGCGGCAAATGCCAGCCGCATTTTTGATGCCCTCCGTGGCAACTATACGCCACGGGTGCGAGGCAGTTGCCGCCGAGCGCGCAGCCCGCATGCGAATATACTTTTGCCCGTTAAGAGCAAAAGCCGAGCAACAAAAGTTGCGAGGATGAGCGGAGGGCGAGCAATAAGCCGCGAGTGAACGGAAAGACCTGCCGCCAAGCGGCTGGTCGCCCCGTGAACGCAGGCGCCGTAATTTAGTGGAAACTGTCGCACTGAATCCGCTTGGAAAATGTGTGCGTAAAGGTTGGGGAGTATGAGGGGAGGAAACCGTGGAACGGTTGCCTATCCCCTCATGCAAACAGAACCTCTGCAGACTGCACAAGCCATTTTTTTACGGAAGTGGTAACGGATGATTACGGAATGCGGTATGCAGTCTGCACGGGTGGAGCCGGGTATTTTGAGATTTTTTGGGAATTTTTGAGAGATTTTGAGAGGTTATGAGATGTTTTGAGAAAGCACAATATCTCACAATCTCCCACAATCTCCCACAATTTCCCACAAAAAACAACCCCAGCATACCACAGGCATAGCTCCCGGCAGGACAGCAAAAAGGGAGTGCCGCATTTTGCAGCACTCCCGGCATTTTTCACTCGTTATGCAGATAATTACATCAGCATACCGCCATCGACGTTGATCACCTGACCGGTAACATAGTCTGAATCAGGTGAGCAGAGGAAGTAGACCACATTTGCCACATCTTCCGGTTTGCCGCCGCGTTTGGCAGGAATGATCGTCATAAATGCATCACGGGCAGCCTGCGGCAGCTGGGCAGTCATGTCAGTTTCAATATATCCGGGAGCAACCGCATTGACCTGAATGTTTCTGGCACCGAATTCTTTAGCAGTGGTTTTCGCCAGAGCGATCACACCGGCTTTACTGGCGGAGTAGTTTGCCTGACCGACATTACCCATTCTGCCGACCACAGAAGCGATGTTAACGATCTTACCGGCACGGGCTTTCATCATCGGACGGACTGCTGCTTTGGTGAAGTTGAAAGTACCTTTCAAGTTCACAGCGATAACCGCATCCCACTGATCTTCAGTCATCTTGAGCATCAGAGTGTCTTTGGTGATACCGGCATTGTTGACCAGAATATCCAGTTTGCCGAAATCGTTGACCACGGCGGCAACGGTAGCTTCAGCATCTTCAAATTTTGCCACGTTGGCAGCATAGGCTTTTGCCTCATAACCGGCAGCTTTGAATTCATCGGCGGTCTGCTGGGCGGTTTCCAGAAGAATGTCAACGATCGCCAGTTTGGCTCCTTCAGCAGCAAGACGGGCGCTGATCGCTTTACCGATACCACGGGCACCACCGGTGACGATGGCTACTTTTCCTTCAAGAGTTTTGCACATAATTTCGATCTCCTTTGTTGAGTTGCTTATCTATATAACATAACACACTTTGTATATTTTTTCAAATACCCAATTCTTTCCGGTTCTGCCGCATGGCTTCGTAAAGAGTGATGCTTACCGCATTGGCAAGATTCAAACTGCGGCTGAATTCACCGGTCATGGGGATCTGCCACATGTCATCCATATATTTTTCGTAAAACTCTTTAGGCAATCCGGCGGATTCCCTGCCGAAAATCAGATAATCGCCCAATTCATATCCGGCATCAAAAAAGTTTTTTTCGCCATGCGTGGAAATAAAAAACATCCGCTCCGGTTTCTCTGTTGCCAGAAACGATTCCCAGTCGGCGTGGATAGACGGATTCAAATGCTGCCAGTAATCCAATCCGGCACGTTTCAGATATTTGTCTTCCAGAGAAAATCCCAAAGGCTTGATCAGATGCAGGCGGCAGTTCGTAGAAACCGCCAGTCTGCCGATGGTTCCGGTATTCTGGGGTATTTCCGGTTGAAAAAGCACAATATTAAACCCGTTCATCTTATTTCACCCGGCGCATTTTTGCCATAAAAAGTGCATCGCAATTGCCATCGATACTGTCTATACGGAGCATTCCCGGAGCAATTTTCCCGGTCAGAGGATTTTCAAAAGGATCAAGTTTGTATTCATCGTGACGCTCAAGGAATTTCTGCACGACTGCACGGTTTTCAGCATCGAAAAGCGAACAGGTGGCGTAGATCAGAACTCCGCCCGGACGGACCGCCGCCGCATAATTTTCCAGAATCTGACTCTGGGTGGCTGATAATTCTTCAATATCTTTCAAATTAAGTTTCCACTGCGCCCCGGGATTGCGCCGCCATACTCCGGAACAACTGCACGGAGCATCGATCAATACTCCGTCAAAAAGATGTTTGCCTTTCCATACTCCGCCATCATGGGCTTTGGTCATGATATTGGGAAATCCCGCCCGTCTGGCACGCTGGCGCAAATCATCCAGTTTCGCCGCTCTTATATCTCCGGCAAGTACGGTTCCTTTCCGGTTCATCAGCTGGGCGATATGCAAAGTTTTACCACCGGCACCGGCACATGGATCGAGCCACCTTTCTCCCGGCTTTGGCGCGGCAACATGGCAGACGCACTGACTGGCAAGATCCTGTATCTCAAACTTTCCGGCTTTGAAACATTCCAACGTATACAAATTTATTTTTGCATTCACTTCCACCGCATCCGGCAGTACCATGTGCGGTGTTACTTGCGCTCCGGCGGCGGCAAGTTCAGTAAACACCGATTCCTTATCAGCAGTCTGCAAACGAATCCACATCGGCGGACGGACGGCGAGCATTTTGAGAAAACGCTCTTTATCCAGATCATCCGGCAAAATCTCTTTCACCCATTGCGGCAGCAGATCACTGTCAACCAGACGCAGATCACAATTGAAATACTCCGCCATCTGATTGGCTCTGGCACAGGGATTATTCAGGGCATGGGGCAATTGCGGCATCTGACCGGCTCCGGCGATGCTCGCCGCATTTATCTGATCTCCGGCGATGAATGCCCCTGCCATCATCAGCGCAGAAAGTTCTTTGCCGGTAAGACGGATATTACCGCTTTCCACATCATGCAGTCTTTCAGGAGGCAGATACTGACGGATGAACCCCCAGTAACGCAAAGAGGCATAAACTGTTTCTGAAATAAAGGCACGGTCACGGGAACCGCAGCGGCGGTTTTCCCGGAAATACGACGCCAGAACCCGGTCGGCAGGCATTTGCCGGGTAAAACCGGAAGCAAAAACCTTACGGGCGGCATCATTGAGCAGATTGAGCTGTGCCCGGAATTTTTCCGGGGACAATTGTTTTTTCTTCTGATATTCTTTCATAATACTATCTAATATAATACCGCATTCGCTATTTTTCCACAAAAAACCGATAAAAATGTTAAGAATACTTGAAAAAAAACAGTTTCGGTGATATTGTAAGCTCAACCGGAGTTTTTTTGTATTTTCTCCTTGAAAAACAAAATAAATCCGGTGATATTGCCGTTAAGAAAATATAACATGTTTCGCTGCAGGGGTGGGCATTTTTATCTTTTCCGGCAGTAATATAATAAAGACATATAATCATAATCAACCAAAACAAAAAAAAGAAAGGGAAAGGGAAAAATTATGATTTCATTATTGGGATCTGCTTTGCGGCAGGTCGACATCAACACTGCAGGGATGCAGACACTTGACTGGGCGATAGTGATCGGTTTTATCGTATTGCTTACCGGAGTGTTGCTCTACTGCAACCGCTACATGCGCAATGCAGCAGACTTCCTCGCCGCCAACCGCTGTGCCGGCCGCTATGTGATGAGTATTTCTGAAGGTATCGCCGGTTTCGGTCTTATCAGTGCCGTTGCCAACTGGGAAGCCTTTATGAAAAGCGGTTTCTCCGGAACATGGTGGGCTATGATCAACGCTCCTTTCAGCTTGATCCTCGCCCTGGTGGCATGGGTCACTTACCGTATGCGTGAAACCCGTTGCTTTACTCTTGCGCAGTTTTACGAAGTGCGTTACAGCAGAAAGTTCCGTATCGGTGCCGGTTTGATCACCTTTTTAAGCGGTGTGGTCAACTACGGTATCTTCCCGATGGTTTCTGTCAAATTTCTCATGGCGTTCTGCCAGATTCCGTCTCATGCCGAATGGCTGGGTGTTAACTGGGATCTTTATGGAATCCTTCTGGCATTCTGTATCGGTATGGGTATTTTCTTTGCGGCATTCGGCGGTCAGATCGCCATTATGGTAACTGACTTTATGCAGGGTGTATTCTGCAACATTGCCTTTGTTATCTTTATCTTCTTCATCTTCAAGCTCGGAGACTGGGATACTTCCGGCGGCTTTGTCAGCTGGAACGAAATCGCTGCCACTTTGAATAAAAGTGAAGGATATTCCATGATCAACCCCTTTGAAAACACCAGAACCGCAGACTTCAATATCTGGTATTACCTGATCGGTTTTGTCAGTTTGTTCTACAGCCGCGGCGGCTGGCAGGGTTCTGCCGGTTATGCTGCTGCCGCCAAAAGCCCGCATGAACGCAAAATGGCTGGTGTGCTTGGAACCTGGCGCGGACTGGCGCAGGGCCTGATGATGATGCTTTTCCCGCTGGCAGTTATCGCTATCATGTGCGAATCTCCTGCATTGGAACAATTCACTGAATTGCGTGAAATGATCCTCGCAAAAGTCAATGAGATTCCCAATGCCACAGAACGCGGTCAGGAACTGGTTCCCATTGCTCTGTCAATGATCATGCCGTCCGGTCTGCTCGGTCTTTTCGTTGCCGTTATGTTCTCGGCAATGCTTTCAACGGATGATACTTATATGCACAGCTGGGGTTCCATCCTCATTCAGGATGTGATTATGCCCTTCCGCAAGAAACCTTTCGGCCCCAAAACTCACATCTGGGTGTTGCGTGCCGCCATTCTCGGTGTCGGTATTTTCGGTTGGCTGTTCAGTTATTTCTGGGTTCAGGAAACTCCGGTTCTCATGTTCTTCAGTTTGACCGGTGCAATCGTTTCCGGTGCGGGACCTGCGATCATCGGCGGACTTTACTGGAAACGCGGTGGAACCATTGCCGCATGGGTCAGCTACATTTTCGGTGCGACCAGTGCCGTTTCCGGTATTATTCTGCAGCAGACCTGGTCAAAAGGTCTTGCAGAATGGCTGCTGAACAACTGGGGTTGGGACTGGATTGCAAACTTCACCCGCGGTGGTGAATATGTCTTCCCGATCAACGGTCAGTATGTCAGCTTCTTCAACATGGTCAGCTGCTCACTGCTCTACGTTATCATCTCTCTGATCGAACACAAAATGGGTAAACCCGACTTCAATCTGGATAAGATGCTCCATCGCGGTATCTATGATACCAATAATGAACACGTTGAACAGAGCAAAGTCAGCAAAATCGAGAAGATTTTCGGTATCACTCCGGAATTCACTCTCGGCGACAAACTGCTCTATGCCGCCAGTATTCTCTGGACTATCGCATGGACGGTGGTGTTTGCGGTTTACACCTCACTGTACTTCGCGGACAAATTGACCAATGATGACTGGTTGGCTCTGTGGCACGTCAAAGTGTATATCACTCTGATTCTCGGTGTCATCTGTACGATCTGGTTCCTCATCGGCGGAATCTATGACGTTGTCGGACTTTTCAGAGCGTTGAAAAACTCAACGCAGGATGACAGCGATGACGGTTCTGTGACCAAAGAAGCGTAAACGCTTCACACGTTCCGATATGGGCTGCTGATTTTTCAGCAGTCCATTTTTTGATCCCCGGATAAGCGGGCAATCGGAATCCGGACACAAAAAAAACGGTCAATTTCTGACCGGTCGGGCAGTTTGCAATTAAAGTTTCAGAATGTTACCGTTTCGCCCTCATGGGCAAGCATAACATCTTCTCTGGCGGCGATCGCTTCCTGCGCTGCCGGATCAGCGGGCCATAATGTTCTTGCCCGGTGATCGAACCAGATTTTTACATTATCATCAATGATTCCGGTCTTTTTGAACACCCGCCGGATATTGGCGAACATCACCGGATCACTGTGTTCAAAAATCCGCCAGTCATCCGGTTCGGACATGGTGGCATCCCAGACGATAGCATCAATATGCTGGTTGCCGATAAGAAGTCGAGCACGGGTGAGCATCCACGCCGTATCCAGCGCATAGAGCAACGTTTTATCACCGGTAATAAGATAATTGAAGGTTTCTTCCCGGATATTTTCCACCGCATGATTACTGGGCAGCGCAACAAACTTTTTACCGTCAATGACAAATTCATCGCCGAAAGTCAGAGGATGAACTTCGCAGCAATCTGCTAATTTTGCACATGCTTCCGGTGAGCCGTAGAATGGCACATTGCGCTCTGCGGTGATCTTGCGAACCTCATCAAAATTAAGATGGTCACTGTGATTATGGGTATTGACTATCGCCTTGATCTGTGAAATTTCAACACCGAATTTCGCCATCGCTGCCGTTACTGTCGGACCGCAATCCAGCAGAATGGAATCATCGATCAGTGTAGACGTACTGCCGAGGATACCGGCTTCGCCGTAGCGTGACCAGTCATAGTCTGCCGCACCGCAACCTAAAAACAACATTTTCATAATTCAACAACACCTTGTTATGCCATGGGGAAATATTTACGGTAAAGGTCACGCACTTTTACCAGAGAGTGCTCTTTGCTGATGATGCTGGCTTCGGACTGAATGGAAATCAGTTTCGGAGCTTTGGTCAGAAGATTTGCTGCCAGAAGTTCCCAATTTTCCGTTCCGGCTCCGGGGACAAGATGCTGATCGCTCAAACCGTCATTGTCATGCAGATGGCAGGTGACCATTGCCGGAGCCATTCTTTCAAATGCGCCATCGTAATTTTCCACTTCGCCCCACCACGCGACATTTTTCATATAGTTGCCGTAGACTTTATTTTTGCCGGATTTCATCACATTGGCGTGACCGGAATCAAAACAGCAGCCCAGATTGGGGTGGTTGAAGTGTTCCACATAGAACATCACTTCATCCGGAGTATTGGAACGCTCAAAAGCATTTTCCACCGCAATGATAACACCATATTTTTCGGCATACGGGAGCAGTTTTTCCAATGATTCAAGAGCCAATGGACGCAATTTTTCATTCGGCACTTGGTAGACCACACTGTCATAAGCTCCAACATGAACAGTGTAAGTGCGGCAACCGAAATCAGCTGCGTAACCTAAAGCACGGATGTGATCTTTGATCATATCATCACGTCTGCCTTTTCCCATGGCGGCAAGATCATAACATTCACCGTATGGTGCGTGCATATCAAAAAATTTCACCCGCTCACGCATGGAAGTACGCAAAAATGAGACAAATTTAGGCTCTTTGAGAATGCGCTCGATCCACGGATCGATAAAAACCAGCTGCTTCATTCCCAAATCCCGGCACAAAGCAAAACAGCTGGGCAGAGCTTCATCCTTCATCCGGTACCAATCGCAAAAGTGTGAAAAAATCAGATCATTATTCATTTTTCAATCATCTCCTCTGATATAATTTTTCTGAAGCGTTCACTTTCAACGCCCCATAACATTTTAGCCATCTCGATCAACGCTCCGCCGGAGACGTTGTTTTTTTGCAACGCTTCAAAAAAAAGTTCTCTGCCCTCATGCACCGGGGGGGCTTCTCCTGAAAAACGCCGGAAAAGGAATGGGTCTTTCATCCACGGTCTGGCGATCATTACACCGGAACACCCTGTAGATTCCACCAGGTTGCGGGCATCTGCCGCAGAAACGATATCTCCATTGGCGATCAGGGGGATGTCCCTGCAAAGTTCAACTGCCCGGGCGATACGTTTTTCCCTTTCCGGCAAAACAGCGGAGGAATAAAGTTCCTTAACGGTACGGTAATGAAAAAATATTTTGCTGACACAGCCGCAATCAGCCAGCGCAGGCAGAAAAATTTCCATATCCGATGGATCAGCAAAACCGGAACGGATTTTGACAGACAACTTTTTTTCCGGCAGGTATTCTGCCATTTTCATACAGAATCCGGCAATATTTTCCGGAGTTTTCAACATCCCGCCACCGGCATTGTGACTTATCACCCGGTTACTCGGACAGCCGCAATTCAGATTTATTCCCGTAACTGACGGGAATTTACTTGATATTATCCTGCCGCACTGCCCCAGCAGTTCCGGATTCTCTCCCATCAATTGAACTGCAACCGGCAAACCGCTTCCCAGATAACTGCGGATATTTTTCACCATCTTATTGATGCCGGGAAGAGAATCGGTGATCCGGATAAACGGAGTCATCCAATGCGAAGTCAACTGCAAAAGTGAAGCTGCCTTTACAAATTCATTGCTTCCGACCCCTTCCATCGGGCCGGGCCACACTTCAAAATCAGTCATCCTCGGAATACTCCATTTCCACATCTGTTGTAAAGTACGATAATATACCACCTTTTCGCCGACATTTCCACTTCTGCTCTTGATTTTTTACTGATATTGTGCTATATTAAGGAGACGGAAGCAATGGTAAAGCTGACACAATACACAACTTGTGAAAGGGAATTTTTCATGGTCGAGCAGCAGAAAAAAGAGGGCAGCCAGACAGCACAAGTCCATTTTTTTTATCCGGCAGCCCCGGGACATACAGTTTCCCTTTCCGGCGTTTTCAATGACTGGGATCCGGCAAAAACACCGATGGTGTATTCTGCTGCTGATGCCGGTTACAGCTGTACTCTTTCTCTTGCCAAGGGAGAATATGAATACAAACTCGTCGTCGATGGTGAATGGCTTCTCGATGAGGAAAATCCAAATTTTGTTTCCAATGACTTTGGTACTCTCAACAGTTTGCTCAAGGTAAACTGAACCGTTTTTTTCTCAATATCCTTGTTATACTGACCAGCTCCTTTGTATCGTGCCATTTGACGCAGTGCCGCCCTGCCGGGAGCTATGCCTGTGGTATGCAAGATGTGTTTTTATGGGAGATTGTGGGAGATTTTGAGATATTGTGCGTTCTCAAAACCTCTCAAAATCTCTCAAAATAAGTCGGAGGCCAAGCGGTCTTAGGAAGACAACATATTAGGACAACTCCTTGGCTCACAGAACGACATGGCTACGATCCGACTTATTTTAGAGAGTTTTTGAGAAAGCACAATATCACAAAATCTCCCACAAGCTCCCATAAAAACACATCTTGCATGCCACAGGCATAACGCTCTGTATCACACTCGCGCAGACCGCAAAGTCGGAGGCCCAAGCGGTCTTAGGAAGACAACA
>JAZSIZ010000125.1:0-8153 GCA_045534015.1 Victivallaceae bacterium
TGCCACGGACTTCAGGCAAAAAAAGCGTTGTGTTTGGTTCGGCTCTTGCGGGTTGTCGCCCTTGTCAGGGGCTTTGCCCCCGAACCCCCGAGAGCAGTTGTGCGGTCTGCGGGCGGGCGGTTTGGTTCGGCTCTGCGGGCTGTCGCCCTTGTCAGGGGCTTTGCCCCCGAACCCCCAATGGCGGTTGGGCGGTCTGCGGGCGGGCGGTTTGGTTCGGCTCTTGCGGGCTGTCGCCCTTGTCAGGGGCTCCGCCCCCGAACCCCCAATGGCGGTTATGCGGTATGCGGGCGGTTTTATGAGAGATCGTGAGAGATTGTGAGAATTTATGAGAAACTGTGAGAGATTGTGTTTTCTCAAAAATTCTCAAAAATTCCCAAAGATTCCCAAAAATTCCCATCCCCACCCCGGTGGTGCGGTCTGCGGGCGGTTTTATGAGAGATTGTGTTTTCCCGAAATTTATCTTATGCAAACATAAGGCTTGCAGGTAAGGAAAATAAAAATAATGGCTGAAAAAAAGAAAATTTGTGTTGAGTTCTGTGTGGTCGGTGCCGGACTTGCCGGTATGTGTGTTGCCATCGCCGCCGCCAGAAAAGGTATAAAGACGGCAGTCACCTCTGGAACTGCTGTGCCGGGGATTTTGCCATCTACAGCTTTGATACTCCGCAGAAGGTCAACCGTATCCGGCTGGTTCTGGACAGCAACCTCAACCGGCCTGAAAAAAATATCGTCGCCCTGCGTACCATCGATCAGCCGGAACTCAAACAGCCCGCTCAACTGTTGCGCAATTTTGATTTGAGTTATCAGAAAACCCCCGGCGGCAAATGGTACAAAATAGCTGTCATCAGAGATAACTTCCGGAGGCTGATCATCATGGATAACCTCGATATTACGGCTGTGTCAGTAAAATTGACCGTAAAAAAAGCATGGGGCAGAGCCAATTTTGGGGTATACTCTTTCGATTTGGCATAAGACAGTATAAAAAACAAGAGAAGAACGGTGAATAACACACTGCTCTTCTCTTTTTTTATCGCAAAAAAATGGTGGATCCAGACGGACTTGAACCGCCGACCCGGAGATTATGAGTCACCTGCTCTAACCGACTGAGCTATGGATCCACTTCAACAGATTTATACTATAGTTCCCTAATGTGATTTTTTCAAGCGTTTCTGTAAAGTTTTTGCGTTTTTTCCTGAAATATCTGCAACTTCACAACTGAAAAACAGTACTTACAATCTGCCGATGATCGCATCGGTCATCTCGGTTGTCGTCGCTTTGCCGCCGATGTCAGGGGTAATGAATTTACCCTCTTTCAAAACCGAACATACCGCATCCATCAGCAAATTTGCTGAAGAATTCTCTTTAAGCTGCTCCAGCATCATGGCTATCGCCCAGAATGTTCCCACCGGGTTGGCGATCCCTTTCCCCGCAATGTCCGGTGCTGAACCGTGGATCGGCTCAAACATACTGGGATATTTTCCTTCCGGATTGATGTTGCCGGAAGGCGATATACCGATACTGCCCAGCATCGCTGAACCAAGATCCGTAAGAATGTCACCGAAAAGATTGCTTGCCACCACTACCTGAAGTCTTTCCGGATGCATGATGAAATATCCGGCAAGCGCATCAATATGCATCTGGCTTGATTCCATACCGGCATATTGTGAACGCACTTCATCAAAAATCTTATCCCAGAATACCATAGAGTGATTCAATGCGTTGGATTTGGTTGCACTCAAAACTTTATTCATATTGTTTGCTTTGGCATATTCAAAGGCATAACGGATAATGCGCTCTGTTCCCTTGCGGGTGAAAACTGAATTCTGGATCGCTTTATCACCGGTGGTTTCGCCAAGTCCGCAATATTCCCCCTCGGAATTTTCCCGGATGACCACAAAATCGATATTATCATTTTTCAGCGGGGAATTCAACCCCGGCAGAAGTTTGATCGGACGCATATTCACATACTGATCAAATCCGGTGCGTATGGGCAGCAGTAAATCACGCAGAGAAACATGATCCGGCACGCCGGGGAAGCCGACTGCGCCAAGCAGGATCGCATCACAGTCGCGCAGAATTTCCATACCATCGACCGGCATCATTCTGCCGTGTTCCAGATAGTAGGCACAACTCCACGGCAGAGTATTGTATTCAAAACGGATTCCTCCGTTACGATCGGCAAGCGCATCAAGCACGCGGACACCCTCACGGACAACATCCACCCCGATACCGTCACCGGGAATAAGATTCAGACGGTAAGTTTTCATTTTTATCTCCATATAAAACATTGACTGCAACATAAGATAGCACAGGAATGCGGCAAGTGCAAATCAATTAAACAAAGAAAATATGAGCGACTCTCTGATATTTCCGTAACGATCCATCTTCCTGAATAATAAATCAGCAATATTTCTAAAAAAGTTGTTATTTTTTATTATTTTTTTGCTTTTTTTGTACATGCCATCCGGTGATCAAGGACACCAGTAAACGATGTTTGTTACCGGATGAGCTTTCCGCCACCGGATAAAATCAGGATATGTTCTGACATTATCTGCAATTACCGCCTGATAATATTCGATGCCCATAATGTGTTCATCATCAGGAGTGAGATATTTCAGTTCCAGAATAGTGCGCCGTGTTTCAGGTGTCAAAACGGCTTTGATCCTTTTGGCAACATTTTCAAAATATCCGTCAAACTGCGAACCTTTCAAAATCTGGATCATATCGATCTGCCACTCTTCGTTATCAAGCATAAACCAGACATGAAATTCCAGACAGGCTTCTTCCGTATCGGCAAGATTGCGGTATTCCATACGGGTAACAGCCGGATTGGCACAAATCTTCTGAATGGCTTTGAAACTCTCAAAAATATCCAACTTATCAGTATAAATATGAAAATCAATATCCCGGTGCTTCATCAATAATCCCATCGCCATTGATCCGACTTGATTGACGGCTGCTCCTATGGACTCCCACGCTTGCCGGACGCCGCTGTTTTTTATCACCAGTTCAGCTTTTTCAAGATTGTTTTGAGCAATGATTTCAATATTGTTTATTTGCATGGCTGACACCCCTGTTTGATTGCCCCGTAATATACCATCTTTCGCAGGTGTTTGCAATAGAGAATGAGGATTTTTTGCGTTTTTCCGCGGGCGTGATGACCGCTTGACCAGTTAAAGAGAAAATCAGAGATTTATGTCAGAATTGCATTACAAACAGAAAAACTCTCTTTTTCCATTTTCTCATCATACGCTGCATGAAGCGGCACTGCGTGCCATGAAGCTTGGGAGAATAACAAATTGCGATACTTGTAATTATAGTCATTGATATTGCAACAAGTAATCGCCAGTACCATTTCAGTTGAAATGATAAAAAATAAGCAATCTCACCAAAAAAGCAATCCGGAGAACAACATTTTATCGATTTTCCATTCCTTTCGCTGTATTGACAGAGGCAATCAAGGTTATTCTGATTTCCCGGCAGAGATTTTCCAGCCGTTCATATTCAGCAGTTGGGATAATGCCGGTTTTGTTCAACAGCAACAGCCAGTAACTTGTTTCGTTGGCTTCTTTCAAGGCGATTTGCAGTTTTGAAACAAAATCAGCTTTACCGTGGGCATATTGCGCTTCGTGGATATTAGCTCCGATACTGGTTCCGGCTCTGCCGATTTGATTGCATATGATGGTTTCGTGCTGACTTTTTAGATATTTAACCAGATTCAGGATTTCAACCGCAAAGGTAACAGAGAGGTCAACAAGTTTGTTTGAAGATTTTTCCATGAGAAATTTTCCTTTCAGAGGTTAATATAACAGTAGAAAGTATATATTACAAACAGAAAAACTCTCATTTTTCATTTTCTCATCATACGGAGCGTAAGCGAAGTGCTTCATAGCGAAATGGAATGAAGCTGCTTCATATTGTGGAGCTTTAGCGGAACAATGCTTCATCTGTCAAGGCGGATTTTATGAAGCACTTTGCGGCTTGCCGCAAAGTATGAAGCACATTTTGTGCTTGCGAGCTTTGCTCGTCAAGCATCAAAATATATGAAGCGGCACTGCGTGCCACGAAGCAAAGCCTTGACAGGCTTCATTGACCATTTTTTTGCAAAAAAAATGGTCGGGGTGGCGGGAGTCGACGAGGCGAAGCCGAGTGCCTGAACAAAGTGAAGGCAACCCCGGACAAGTGAGCAATCCCATTTTTTTGCAGATGCAAAAAATAATTTAATGCAAAAAAGGAAAAACAAATGCGGAAAAATTTATTTTTCAAGCATTGTTTTGCTTTTTTGTCGGGATTGATCACGAGTTTACAGGAAAAAAATGGTCGGGGTGGCGGGAGTCGAACCCGCGACATCTTGCTCCCAAAGCAAGCGCGCTAGCCACTGCGCTACACCCCGACATGAAGTCGCGTCTTATAAGATACTCCGCTTTTTACATTTATTCAAGCCGCAAGTGGATAAAAGACTTGATTTTTCTCTGATTAAACTTATTTTGTACTCTTTAGAGGAGAGGACCGGAGCAGATTCCCGTGGCGCAAATCTGTTCCGGAAAAAAAGAGGAGGAGAAAAAATGAATCTGTTGGCTAAACGGGAACATGAAGTTCCCGCCGCTCTGGAAAAAGTTTTTCCGGGCGTTGACGAGCTTGTCCGTTCCATGTTCGGTCGGATGATCGAACCGGGTTCCGGATTGCTTCGCAGCTCTGTTTTCGATTCAAAATGGGAAACGGAAGTGCAGGAAAACGATGTTGTTGTCAAAATTTCCTGTCCCGGCTGCAAAACGGAAGATTTCCATTTGGAGATCGTGGGAGACTTTCTCAATTTCAAGGTCAATCACTGCGAAGAAAAAGAGGCCTCTTGCAAGAGCAGACACTACGTTTTCCGGGAACGCTCCTGTGCAGAATATGAGGACAGCATCAAACTGCCGGTTCCTGTCAAAGGTGCAGAAGCCAAAGCGCAATATGTTGACGGCGTGATCCATGTCACCATTCCACGGGATATGCAGCAGCCGCTTCCCGCCAAAACCATAAAAGTCCATTGCGGTAAATGAGGTGATGAAAATGGCTGAAGAAAAAGATATGGAAAAAAAAGAGACCGGAAAACAGGAAGAAACAAAAAAGACAGTTTCCGGGAAACATGATTTCATCGCCATCCGGCCCGCCGCCGATGTCATCGATGAATATGACGGCATGGAGATCAATTTTGAATTGCCCGGAGTTTCCGCAGAGAATGTGGAACTGGAAGTCAAAAACCGGCTCCTTACTTTGAAAGCACCCAGTTCACTTCACCGCCGTGGTTTGCCGGTGATTTACAAAAGGGCTTTTTATCTTTCCGATGCAGTGGATGCCGATCACATTACGGCGAAGATCGCTCACGGAATACTGACTCTTTTTCTGCCCAAATCCGAGAGTGCCAAAGCTCATAAGATACCGGTGGAATAAGCGAAAAAATCATTGCGCCGCAAAGATCCATCCGCAACTTTTTTTACGGATGGATTTTTTATACCGGAAACAACTTAATTATTTCCGTCATCAACCTTGCATTCACAGGCACGGCGCATCTGACTGCGGAATTTCCCCGGCGGCATTCCCCGGCGGCGGCTGAATACTCTGGAAAAGTAAAATTGATCACAGAATCCGGATGCGAAAGCCACTTCCGCCACTGTCGCCCCGGGATCATCACGCCACATTTTTTCTGCGATCTTCAACCGGGCATCCAGCAGCAAACCTTTGAAACTGGTCTGGTAGTTGTTGCGCAAAAACTGTGAAATAGTGGAAACACTGCGGCCGAGTTTTTTTGCCATATCCGGCAGACGGATATCTTCGGCGGCATGTTTTTCAATGTACATGTCGATTTCGTTACGCAGACGGTCACCCTGAAGCACTGCCAGTTCCCGGACGGCGATATAATCGATCAGAGTTTTCAATACACCGAGAACCGCCTGCCGTTTTTCTTCAGTAAAACAGGGCAGTTCCAGATAGGCATCGTGCATTTTTTTACGGATATTTTCCGGATAAAGTTCCCACTTCTGCTCCTGATCGCCCTCGATACGGAACTGACCGAACATCACAAATCCGGCGACCCGGTTCCGTACTTTCACCGGCGCAATACATTCATGCAGACCGGCGTGACAGCGGTAATCGATGATCTCTCCGCTTTCAACGACCTCTTTCTGCTTGTCGCAATCCATGGAAAGACAATGCTCATATCTGCCCAACTCCTCATGTACCAAAGAACAGTAAGTACAGTTGCGCATCTTTTTCCCACGCCGCAAAGGTTCGCCGGAAAGAGAATAAAAAGTCACCCTTACATCCAGCAGAGCGGCAAAATCATCAAGCAAAGTCTGCACTTCGTCACTGAGAAAAAGTTCCATCGGTACACTGCTCATAACCGGCCTCCATTGATCGTGTTTTTTAAAATATACACCACGTTTGCAAAAAAGTCCATAGTTCAATTAAAAAATCTACTGGTAAAGTTTGCTTTCCCAATATATATTATATGGTGTAACTGTTTCAACCAGGGAAAGGAAAATAGATCATGGAATTTGACATTGCCGGAATCAGCAGAGGATTTCTCCTTGATGGGGATTTTGTCGCCGCCGAAAGATATGGAACCGGACATATCAACGATACATTCAAAATGTCCACCACCGCACAGACCTATATTCTCCAGCGGATCAACACCTCCATTTTCCGTGAGCCGGAAAAACTTATGGATAACTTCGTGCGGGTTTCCAAACATATTGAAGGCAAGATCGCTGCGGAAAAAGCGGTCGATCCCGCCTGCCGCCGCCGTTTCCTTCAGGTGATGTTCTCGCACAAGGGCGAACCGTTTTTCATCGATGCCGACGGTAATTTCTGGCGTTGCTACATTTTTGTGGATGAAGCACGCACTTACGATGTGCTGGAAAAATCATCGCAGGCTTTTGCCGCCGCCAAAGCCTTCGGTGCATTCCAGAACGACCTTGCCGATATGCCCGGAAGATTGAATGAAACCATTGCCAATTTCCACAACACCCCCAGCCGTTTTGCAGATTTGAAAGCCGCTGTTGCCGCTGATAAATGCGGAAGATTGAAAGATGTTGCCCCTGAACTTGATTTCATCATGGCTCGGGAAGCGGAATACTCTGTTCTGCTCAATGAACTTGCCGCCGGAAACGTTTTTGAGCGCACTACTCACAACGATACCAAACTTAATAACGTGCTGATCGATGATGTCACCGGAGAAGGTATCTGTGTGATCGATCTTGACACGGTCATGCCCGGTCTGCCCCATTATGACTTCGGTGATATGGTGCGTACCGGAACCAGTCCTGCTCCGGAAGATGAATTGGATCTTACCAAAGTCGGTATGCGTTTTGAAATGTTTGAAGCTCTCTTGCGCGGATTTCTTTCCACCGCCGGGAACTTCCTTAATGCCCGGGAAAAAGAGCTGCTGCCTTTTTCCGGTAAGCTCATCACTCTGGAAATCGGTATGCGCTTTCTGACGGACTACCTTTCCGGAGACGTTTACTTCAAGATCCACCGGGAAAAACACAACCTCGACCGTTGCCGCACCCAGATCAAGCTTGCTCAATCCATCGAAGAGCAATTTGATGCCATGCGGAAACTCAACGATTCACTGTAAACAGTTGAGTTTTGAATATCGGTTTGAATTGATTTTGTGCCGGAGAAAATTTGCATTCTCCGGCTTTATTATTGAGGCAATTTCAAAAGTCCTCAAAAATTCTTGAAATTCATCGTTGCTTTTCTTGAAGCGGAGCGTTTTCGGTGGTTATTTATTCAATAGCCACGCTCAAACTGCCGCTTTAATCTCATCAACGCTGATTTTTCAATCTTTTTTTGAATTACTTTTGAAATTACCTCTATTGTCTCATTTGTTGAGATGCATTCATTCCGGCACAGCAGATCATATTTTTTTACAAAAATCAGGACGATAACAATTTTTTTGGTAATGTCCCGAATTTTGTGAAACTGAAATATAAATTTGCAAAAAACGTAATTTTTAATGCATGAAACATATCACACAATCAGCAATTTGTCAACTGCCCAATCACGGTTTGTTTTCTATCGGTGGATGCAGCGTGCGGCAAGGTCGGGTTTTGCGACGAGTACGCAGAGGGAGTATACGACTGTATTCGACCTCTGCGGCGCAGGAGCAAGGC
>JAZSIZ010000008.1:0-5815 GCA_045534015.1 Victivallaceae bacterium
AGAAACCGGAATCCCGGAATTAAAGACCATGGCCCGGACAATTCGGGATAAACTGGATGGAATTGTGACCTATTGGACATTCCGTCATATCAGCAATGCAAAGATGGAGGGATTTAACAACAAGATCAGATGGCTGATCAACAGGCTTATGGCTTCAGAGATCGTGAGTACTTCAAGTTAAAAATCTATCAACTGCCGGAAATTTCAAGCGAGAAATCTATATGAGTTTATGTCATAAACCGTCGAAGAGGCAATAAAAAACAGCAGTATGAAAACCATACTGCTGTCCGGTATTGACAAAAAGATTGTCCGAAAACCATCCGCACCATGGGGGATTTGGTGCGGACAACTGTCATAACAACTCTTTCTGTCTGTATTTTAATATATATCGTTTCAGGAATTTTTCAAGTTCCCTATAAAATAAATTAAAAAAAAATAATAATTTATTTTAGAAAAACCGCATAAAAACGAATCTTTTTTTCAAGTTACAACAACCAAAACAGTCAATAAAAAAATGGTGGTATTGAAAAACTGCAAGGATTTGCCAGATGCAGCAGAATACACAATAATCAACTTTTTATCTGCGTAATTATGCAGAGCATATAAAGTTACAAAAAAATCAAAAACTCCCCGGCGGGGGGGATCCGCCCGTACCGCCGGGGGATCAGGGGTACGGGCAGATCCTGACAACAACTCCTCTTTGTCTGCACTTCAATATACATTGTTTCAGGAACAATTCAAGTAAAAAATGTGCAAAAAACAAATATATGTCCAAAAAAGTGTTATTGTCTTGATTTTTATAAAAAATACGGGCTGCCGCAATTTGATCTTTTGCAGCAGCCCTGTATAATATCTTTCAGGCAGATATTTTTTCAGCGTTTGACACGCGCATTACCATTCCAGATGCTCCAGACCTGATCTTCATCAGCCGGCTGAGCATAGTCGGTAAGATGGGTGGTGGCAAGTGCACCGGTCGCCCAGCCGAACTGGGTCCATTTTTCCGGTTCCCAACCGCGGAGGATACTGTAGAGGAAGCCGCCGACAAATCCATCGCCGCCGCCGATACGGTCAAGCACGTGGATCTCACGGGGTTCAACGACCTGCCAGACGCCATCGACATTGGTGATCGCGCCCCAGAGGTGGGAGTTGGTATTGATGACCTGACGCAAAGTAGTGGCAAAAGCGACGGCATTGGGATAAGCCGCTTTGACTCTTTCGACCATTTCTTTGAAGTTGTCGATCTTTTCGGCAATACCTTTACCGCCGGCTTCAGGACCCTGGATCTTCAAGCAGAGCTGGAAGTCTTCCTCGTTGCCGATGAGAATATCGGAAAGAGAAGCGATTTCTGCAAAAATGGCACTCAATTCTTCTTCACGGCCCTTCCAGAAAGAGGCGCGGTAGTTGAGGTCAAAACTGATTTTGGTGCCATATTTTTTGGCAGCACGGGCAAGTTCCAGACAGAAACGGCTGGTATCCGGACTCATGGCGGCGATCAGACCGGAAAGGTGGACGATCTGCACACCTTCCTGACCGAAAATACGTTCCAGATCAAAATATTTGACATTGAGCAGTCTGCCGACTTCACCGGCACGGTCATTCTGCACCCGGGGACCACGGCTGCCGTAGCCGCTGTCGGCGAGGTTGAACTGGTGACGGTAGCCCCAAGGACCGCCCTGCTCGATTTCCGGACCTTCATAATCCATGTGGCGTCCGGCGAGGTTGTCTTTGATCATACGGGCAACGGGACTGTCTTTCACAAATGCGGTCAGCACTTTGACCTTGAGACCGAGGAAAGAGGCGATGCTTGCCACGTTGGTTTCTGCACTGGTCACCTGCATCTGAAAGGTGTCACTGCAATGGAAAGGCTGACCATTGACCGGGGTCAGACGGACACCCATACTGGTCGGCACCAGCAGAGCATAAGCAGCATCTTTTTTAAGTTCGATAGCCATTTTTCTGTTTCCTTATTGTTATTTTTTGTGGTTGAAAAAGTTTCCACTTTGATAATATAACACACAAAGTGATAAAAACAAAATATTTTACCACTTTTTTTCCATTAATTTCCCGGAAGCATCCTCACCCGCCGCTTTCCGCTGGGAAATTTCACCTGAAAGACAGTCCCCCTGCCTCCGGCGGTAACGACCCCGAATTCGGCTCCGTGTTCCCGGCACACCCTTTCAATGATCATCGTACCGATGCCGTTGCCTCCGGCTTTGGTAGTCTTGAAAGGAACAAACATCTCATGCAGATCATCCGGCGACATCCCCCGCCCGGAATCGGAAAATTCAAGGATCCGGAAATCCACTGTGGCATAGCCGTAAATTTCCAGAGTCCCGCCATTGCTCATCGCCTGAACCGCATTGCGGATGATATTGTAAAACGCCTGCTTCAATTGTCCGGCATCACCATTCACCGGCGGCACGGCATCTTCCCACTGGCATTTGACGACCACCTGCCTTGCCTCGATCTCCGGGCGCATGAAATTCAACACCTCAAAGACAGTTTCCCGCAGATCGACCGGGGCAAATTGAGCCTTGCCCGGACGGATAGCCGTAAGGAACGAGTGGATGATACTGTCCAGACGCTCAACTTCACTTTCGCAGCGGCGGATCATTTTCACTGCCTCTTCCGGAGAAACGGCATCTTCCGGATCTTCAAAACTGCGTTCAAGTATTTGCAGATTCATGGAAAGACTGTTGAGCGGATTGCCGATCTCATGCGCCACACCGGCAGCCAGCTGGGAGACCGCCTTGACCGTTTCCCTTTCCAGATCACTGACCGCACGGCGGCGGCTTTCCGTAACATCCCGCAGAATCACAGTCGCTCCGGTATCTTCTTCCAGAGGGGCGAGGTAAAATTGCAGGAATCTGGGTTCCGGGTAAAGTATCTGCAGCTCTTGACGGGTAGTCAGGGTCCAGTGGCTGGCATTTTCCGGAAGTATCTGCTGCCAGTCGATATCCGGCAGCAGCTGATTGAGACGCAATGCCGAAGTATTATCCGGCAAACCAAGAAGTTCTTTTGCCGCCCGGTTGAAATAACGCAGATGCAATTCCCGGTCAATGACCAGAATACCATCTTCAATACAATTGAAAACTGTTTCAAAAAATCCGCGTTCCCGCAACAGCAAAGCCAATCCCGCCTGGCGGCTGGAGGAATCCAGCGATTCAAAACGTGCGCTGAACCGGTCAAAGAATTTTTTACGTCCTGACATTTACAACCTTTGATTTTGGTGCTATATTATATATGACAATAATAATATAGTATCACTTTGAAAAAAAATCAAACTGAAAAGGATCTCTCCCATGCCGATATTCCGTTATCATTGCCCGGAATGCAATGCTGATTTTGAATTGCTGCTTTCCCGTTTTGATTCGCCAGCCGAGTGTCCGGAATGCGGATGCTCCGAATTGGAAAAACAACCCAGCCTGATCGGTTCAATATCTTCCAAAAGCAATGGCTGTGCCATGCAGAATCAGTGTCCGTCTGCCGGACATTGCTGTTCCGGTTCATGCGGATGCGGGAAACACTGACCATGAACAAGAAAGAATTGATCGCAGAATTGGAATCCCTCGGCATGCGCCCGGGACGGGGATTGGGACAGAACTTTTTGCTGGACGGCAATCTTCTGGAGTGGATCGTACGCAATTGCGGAGCCGCCGCCGGAGAAAAGGTATTGGAAGTCGGTCCCGGATTCGGAGCGTTGACCGAAAAACTGGTCGCCGCAAAATTTGATGTGACCGCCATCGAATTTGACCACCGTCTGGCTGACTATCAGCGCAAAAAATTTGCCGGTGCAGACAACTTCACACTGATCGAAGCTGATGCATGCAAAGTAAATTATGATGAACTTTTTCCGGCAGACACCCCTTACCGCTCGGTGGCAAATCTGCCGTATGCCATCAGTTCTGTATTCATCGCCAAACTTCTGGAGTGTCAAAACCCGCCGAAAAGCATGTTTTTCATGCTTCAAAAAGAGATGGGGGAACGCCTCGCCGCTTCCGTAGGCACCAAAGCATACGGTGCGCTTTCAGTACGCACCCAACTGCTCTATGAAGTGACAGTGGAAAAAATCGTGCCGCCACAGGTTTTCTGTCCGCCGCCGGAAGTGGATTCGGCACTGGTCTCATTCAAGCTCCGTCCGGAAAGAATTCTTGCCGCCGGAGATGAAAAAGTTTTCACCACGGTGGTCAGAGAACTTTTCAACCAGCGGCGCAAACAGATCGGCAAACTGCTCGGTCAAATGACCGGAAGCAAAGAAACCGCCGCAAAAATACTTGATGCGTGCCAGTTTGCCCCGGATCTGCGTCCGGATAAATTGAGCGTTGCCGATTTCGTCCGGCTCACCAGAGAAATGACCTCATTCAAAGGCTGAATCATGAACAGAAACTGGAAAAAGCTCCATCCTGTACTGCAAAATATACTCGATGATGAAATTGCTGCCGGTAATGAAAACGGCTGTCAGTTATGTATCTTTGATCATGGTGAAAAGGTCATCGACCTTGCCGCAGGAAAAGGCGTTTCCACGGAAAGCCTCTTCCCGATCTTTTCCGCAGGCAAACCGGTACTTGCCGCCATCGCCTGGAAAATGGTGCAGAACGGCATGGTCACTTATGATACTCCGGTGGGAAAATTCTGGAAAGAATTTTCTGTACCGGAAAAAGCCGGGATCACTCTCGAGCATCTGCTCAGCCACCGGGCGGGAATGTATCTGCTCCCCAAAGGAGTAACCGACTGGACTGACTGGGATGCCATGTGCCAGGGTGTTGCCGGCATGACACCCCGCAATGCTCCCGGAAAAAAATGCCACTACCATCCGCTGACATTTGCCTGGCTGCTCGGACATACATTGGAACTTATTTCCGGAACTCCGCTGCCGCAGCTTATAAAAGAAAAGGTCATCGAACCGCTCGGGTTGACCGGCAAACTTTACTTCGGCACAGATACGGAAGCTGACCGGCGGATCATACCGGTGGATGATTCCCGTATCGATAAAAAGCCGGCATGGGAAGCGGAAACCATGAATAACGATGCTTTCCGTCACAGCTGCATACCGTCATTCAACGGAATCGCCAGTGCCGCCGGTCTGGCAGAATTTTACAGCAAATTACGGGGTAATATGGTAAGTTGCGAAACCTTTGATCATGCTACCGGCAAACTTTTCCGGGATCCGGATGATCCGGTAAATCCTGCTGTCTGGGCAAAATTTGCCCTGGGAGTAGTTTTGCCCGGCCCGGAAAACAACCGCAGAATGTTCATCGGTCACGGCGGTGCCGCCGGTGCTGAAGGATTCTATATGCCGGAAGAAAATATTGCCGCAGCTTTTGTCAAAAACCGCCTTTCACCGAAACACCCGGATCACCCGGTGCGCGACCGGATCTCAATGGCATTGGAAATACCGACCAGATTCTGGTGATCACAAAAATAATGATCGCACCAAAAAAAGTGGTAATGTCCCGAATTTTGTGAAACTGAAATATAAATTTGCAAAAAACGTAATTTGTAATGCATAAAACATATCACACAAGCAGCGATTTGTCAACTATCCAATCACGGTTTATTTTCTATCGGCTTGTCAGGGCGCAGCTTTATGCGAAGACCGATGGATGCAGCGTGCGGCAAGGTCGGGTTTTGCGACGATCCTCCGTCGCTGAAGCTTTGGAGGACAGCAGGCAACCTGCCGAGCAGGTTTTTGCCAAGCTCCTATGAGAGACTGAATTTCAAGTGTTGTTTGCAAAAAAATCGTAAAAAAGTTGGTAATCAGCAAAAGATGATTCAAAAAGGTGTGCTCTTGTCTTGCTCCTATTCGCGTTCTACA
>JAZSIZ010000045.1:0-17918 GCA_045534015.1 Victivallaceae bacterium
GTGAGGCGGTAGTAGTAGTTACCGCCTTTGGTTTTCTGTCTAAGTTTGCCGCGAAGTTCTTTCATCCGTTTGGAAATCCGTTTCCGTTTTTGTTCCTGTTTCATAAATACATAACCTGTTTTGGCAGATTATGGCGTAACATAGCACCAAAAAGGCCCGAATGCAAACGGAACGGGGAAGAAATGGGGAAAATACGGTAATTTAAGCAGAAAAATGGTGGAGCAGATGGGAGTTGAACCCACGACCTATACGATGCGAACGTATCGCTCTAGCCAACTGAGCTACTGCCCCTTATTCAATTGTCAATACGTTTAATATATATCCTGATTGCATATTTTTCAAGCAGAATATATAGAAAATACAGCTATTTTTAATGCTTTTTTCAGTTCACCTGAAAGATCACTGCTTTGGCTGCGGCGAAACGTTTCTGGAACTCCGTCAATTCTGCCGGAGGAACAATTCCGCAGGCGGCAAATTCCGCACACAACTGGTGAGGATCTGAATTTTCTGCGGCATGACTGCTGCTCTTGCCGAAATCTCCGAGCATGGCAGACTGCAGTTCCGCTGCCAGATCGACAACAGTATCTGAAGCATTACTGTTTTTTCCGCTCAAATTTTCCAGAGCAGCACAAATCCGTTCCCTTTCGCTGCGGGCAATGGAAACCTGTTTTTCCAGTTTTGCTGCTGCTTTTTCATCTCCGGCTGCCGCATCGGCAAGCAGTTTAGCTTCATTCTGCAATTTGTTGAAACCGGCAAGATCATTTTCCTGCGGAATGACCGGTTCATTCCCATCTTTCCAACTCTGATATGCCATTGCCAGAGTCATTGCAATGGAGTCTGAATTTTCCTCTTTGCGCCGTTGTTCAGCCTGCCGGACTTCGTTGAGAGCCTTGTCAAAGGCTTTCAATGCCTGCTGTTCGCTGTTGCGGGTGTCCCGGAGATTGAGATTGCGCAGTTCTTCTTTTATTTCCCTGATCCTGGGTAATGCTGCAATGGGATCTGCAGAAAGAAAATTGATTTCAGCGATCAACTCTTTTGCACGTTCTTCTTTAGAGGCATTTTCTGCTTTTCTGGCATTGAAATAGTTATCCATTGCGGTATTGAATTTTTCATAGAGAGCCTGATCCTGTTTCCCGGCAAATCCGGCATTGCGGAATTCTTCACGCAATTGTTTTGCCCTGCGGTGATCTGTGAGATTTTCTGCTTCAGCAATCAGTGCATTTTTGATTTCTGCGCTGACGGAAAAGCGTTTGTCCCGCTCTTCAAAAGCAGCTTTACGGGCATTGAAAAATTTATCCTGTCCGGCACGGAAACGCTGGTATAACTCATTTTCTCTGGCTCCGGCACGGGGCAGGGCTTTCCATTTCGCCTGCAAATCACGCATCTTTTCTGCCGTGTTTTTCCAGTCGGTGGAATCGGCAAGAGTCTCTGTTTCGGCACACAACTGTTCTTTTTCGGAAACGGCTATTTTCTGCATTTGCCGTTTTCTGGCAAAAAATTCATCGATTTTATGTTGAAGTTTACGGGTCAAATCCAAGTATCTGGGATTGATTTCACTGCTTTTTTCTTTGGGGACACTGCCGAGATTTTTCCACATTTCCCGCAAATCGTTGAGTTTCTTTCCGGCACTGGAAAGTTCTTCATCGGGCAGATCAAGCATTTTTTCCAATTCGGCGCAGAGGTCAAGCTTTCTGGTATAGCTTTCCCAGCGGGCGAGATCCAGTGTCTCATAGTGCTGGGCAAGTTTTACCGAAGCTTTGCGATGGGCATCGTTGTAACGCAATGCTGCATGACGTGGAATATTCGCCAACTGGGCAAATTCTGTTTCAATACCGGGTTTCCGGTCGTGGAGGGGGGCAATATCGTCCATTGCACAAAGAGCATCAAGTTCTTCAGCCAGTTTTACTGCAGCGTCCTCTGCAGCTTTTACGGCAGCTTCTTCAGCAGCGAGCTGGGCTTTCAGTGGAGCAAGCTTTTCGATCAGACCGCTTGCCGGGGCAAGTTCGCTGATTGCTTTTTCCAGAGCTTCGACCTCTTTGAGAGTGGCAAGTTCTCCGGCGGCGATCAGAGCATCGGTATCACTGGCAAGTCTGGCGGTTCTTTCCTGTCTTGAGTGATAGAGAGCTTCACCTTCTTTTGCAATTTTGACTGCTTCAGAAAAACGTTTGTCCAGCAACTCTGCAAATTCCGGGGGGAGATCACCATTTTGCTGATAAGCTTCCGTCAGACGGGATATCTCCGCCTGATAATCGGTCGTTTCAGTGGTGGCAAGGGCCTCAAGTTTGGCAATAATACTCTCTTTTTCATGCAGAATATTCCGCAATTCTTCAGTCAATTCACTCATTTATTTGTCTCCGGAAAGTTGATAATATCGACAGACACATTGTTTATTATAGCACTTCATACAAAAAAATCAATATGACAAAGGCTTTTGAGCTTGATTTTTTTAAATAAAAAACTATATTTATCTCTTGTTCACCTGAAACAACATTAAAAAAAGAGGTTTTACAAATGGCACAGACCAGAGAATTCAAAACAGAAGTCCAGCAGCTTTTGCAGCTGATGATCCATTCGCTTTATTCCAACCGGGATATTTTTCTGCGGGAATTGATCGCCAACGCAGCCGATGCCCTTGACAAGGCCCGCTTTGAAAGTTTGACTGATCCCGCGAATGCCCGGGAGTGGAAGATAACTCTGATTCCGGATAAAGAAGCAAAAACTCTGACCATTTCCGATAATGGTATCGGTATGACGGCTGATGATGTGGTGGAGAATATCGGTACCATCGCCAAAAGCGGAACCAAAGCATTTTTACAGATGCTTGAGGAAAAGGGCGAAAACAGTGCTGATGTGCCGGAATTGATCGGACAATTCGGTGTCGGTTTTTACAGCGCATTTATGGTCGCTTCCCCGGTCGAGTTGATCACCCGGCGCGGCGATGCCCCTGCTGTTCGCTGGAGCAGTACCGGTGAAGGCAGTTATGAATTGGAGGATGTCGAAAAAATCGGTAATGGTACAGATATTATTCTGCATTTGAAAGATGATGCGGAAATTTATCTTGAAAACTGGAAGATCTCTGAAATAGTTCACCGTTATTCCGATTTTATTGCTTATCCAATAGCTATGCCGGTCAAAAAGGTCAATGAAGAGGATAAAAGTGAAACTGTTGAAGAACGCATTTTGAATTCACAGAAAGCGATCTGGTTGCGTAAGCCATCGGAAATAACAGAAGATGAATATAAATCTTTCTATGCTCATCTTTCCAATTTCGGCGGAACCGAATATCTGAAAGCCATCCACATGACAGCAGAGGGAACCAGTGAGTTCAAAGCTCTGCTCTTTCTTCCCAAACAGGCTCCTTTCAATCTGCTGATGCCGGATATTCAGAAAAAAGGTTTGCAGCTTTATATCAAACGCATGTTTATCACCGATGAGTGCAAGGAGCTGCTGCCTGACTATCTGCGTTTTGTCTGCGGTGTGGTGGATTCCAGTGATTTGCCGTTGAATGTTTCCCGTGAAATTTTGCAGCAGAATCCGCTGCTCGGGAGAATTCAGAGTGCAGTTACCGGCAAGATACTTTCTGAATTGAAGAAACTGCTGGAAAATGACCGGGAAAATTACGAAAAGTTCTTTGCTGAATTCGGCAGGATCATAAAAGAGGGATTGCACACCGATCGCCCCAATGCTGAAAAGCTTAAGGATCTGGTGATGTATGAATCCATGAACAGTGAAAACGGCAAACGTATCACATTGCGGGAATATGTCAATGCCATGCCGGAAAGCCAGAAAGAGATTTTCTTTATTACCGGCGAGAAACGCGAAGCGGTCGCTTCTTCTCCGGCGTTGGAATATTTCCGCAAAAAGGGGTATGATGTGTTGTTCATGACTGATCCGATCGATGAATGGGTGATGCAGTCCATGTATCAGTATGATCAGAAATATTTCAAATCAGTGGTAAAAGGCGATTTTGAGGATAAGGAACTGGAAGAACAGGTCAAGGCAGACAGTGAAAAATTCGGTAATGTCGCAGAGTTCCTGACCAAATCTCTGGAAGATAAAGTCAGTGTCGTGCGTTTTTCCGGCCGTTTGACAGACAGTCCATGCTGTCTGATCACTGACGGTCAGGCTCTGTCACCGCATATGGAACGTCTTTTCCGTGCCATGAATCAGGATGTGCCGGTAAGTAAACGTATTCTGGAACTCAACGGCGGTCATCCGGTGATCGCTGCTTTGAGTGCAAAAATTGCCGCCGGATGCGATGAAGCTGAACTTAAACGGATAGCCGGAATCCTTTATGATCAGGCTCTGCTGCTGGAAGGTTCTCCGTTGGATGATCCGGCAGCATTTGCCAGAGAAGTTGTTTCACTTCTGGGCAGTTCTCTTAAATAATTTGTGTGTTTGAAAAAATCCTCTGCGGCAATTTGATGTCACAGAGGATTTTTTATGCAGGCATCCTGCATGTCACAGGTCTGTTTTGAGCAGTCTTACCGTGCCGATGATACCGGACTGCAATCCGGCAAGGCGGTCCCGGTTGCCCGGACCATTGGCAACTTTCATAGAAATACGGTGTTTCCCCGCATCCAGAGCGAATTTGTCTGTGATATACGGATGTTTGAAAAGAGTACAGATTTTCTGACCGTCGATGCTGACTTCTGCCAGATCTTCCACTTGCCCCAGATCCAGCAGATATTCCCCGGTAGAGTCAATTGTGATCGTACTTGAATATTCCACAGTGCCGGAAAAAGTTCCATATCCCATCGTTGACCATGGCTGTAAGGTTTCAGCAGTCAACTTGCCGTTGAAACCTTGCAAAAATGGCATGGTAAAACCGCTGTGCCGGTGTTCTGCTTTGAATTTTCCCCGCAGGAATGGAGTTTCCCGCAATTCACTTCCCGGAGCTGGAATCAGTTCGATTCTGTTCAATCCCGGAGAGTTGCCGGTATTCAGTGCATGAGTAATGTCTGCGGCAATAAAACAGATGTCGCTGAAATCTGCCGGAGTAAATCCGGTGATCTCCACTCCATTGACCAGACAGCGGAAGTCACCGCCCATATCATCTTTTTCCACAAGCAGCTCGATTTTTTCGCAATCTCCGGAAAAAAGGAATGTCGTGTGGTAATTGAGTTTTTCAAATTTGCCGGCATCCGGGAGTTTTCTTTCCAGAAGCTGGATCTGGAGCGAACTGTCAAGCAGATCTCCCGGCAGCTGCCAGTGGGGCAGGGCAATGTGGTTGTCTGGGAATGTGATATCCCATTTGTTTATCGCAGTGACCGGTTTTGTGTTTGCATCCGGAGGTGCCGGAAGCGGATCGCCTGCCATGTGGAGAGTTCCGCATCCCGGGGCAAGATAAATATCTTTGCCGTTGAATTTTCCGGTGAAAGGTTTTTCTGCCCGGTTGAAAAATATCGTAAGCATCCGGTCATCGATCAAACGCTGCTGCAGCAGAATGTCATTTGCTCCGTCGCCGGTGACTTCTTCGCCGGGAAGCAGAGAGAGGAAGTTTTCGCAGCGGAAGTTTTCTCCGTCGCTCCAAACAGCGGTTTTTTCTCCGATTTCAGAACCGAAAAGCAGCGGCAGATCGCCGGTGACGATCAGTTTACCGCCCAATCCGGCATAGTTTTGCAGGGTATCGGCAACTTTGCGCTGTAAATAGCGGAGGGATGGGATGACAAAATATGGATACCGGCGGATGAATCCGGCGGCATCTTCATCCATCATACGGCATACGGCATCTTCATCAATGAAGATGAAATCTTTGTGGTTGGAAAGCATTTTTTCCACGAGTTGATGTACTTTACTTTCCCATGGATAATTGTCTGTACCTTTGGTACTGCAGTAAAACGTTGCACACGGATACAGCATTGCAGTCTGACAGAATGGTTTCCCCGAACTTATGAGTTTACACCACTGACCGGCACGGGAAAGGAAATCTTTCATCCATTGCCATTCGGTGTGCTGGTAGAAAATCGACGGGGGAACCTCATCTTTACGATCCATTGCCAGAGAATAGCTCAAACCGTGAATATTGAAATAGGTCAATCCCAGCATCATCTGATAATCAAGGTGAAATACCAGATCCCTGATGGATGCTTCATGCCCCAGAACCGCCAGCGTATCTGCACCAGCCTGCTGTTTGTTGTAGATGTGTGCTGCTGATGTGGCGACTTTGATTCCGGTGTGATATGATTTAGCATCTCTCCATGCTTCACCGGCACCCAGCGGATCGGTACATGGAATATCCAGAAAACTGTAACACTTCATTTCATTGGGCCAGGCACTGCAATTTGAAAAACTCAAATATTCTGAACGGGAAAGGTGTCCGGTACTGATAATATTGTTTTTTGCGCACCACTTCTGAATCTGCCCGAGGTAATTTCCGGTGATAAGTTTCTGCTGGGTCATCCGGTAACAGTGACGGATAAAGAGTGTGTCATCATCAATATCCAGAACCAGATGCGGCAGTTTCCGGATCAGATCAAATCCGTGCATTTTTTCAAATTCTTCTGCAAAATGCGTACTCCAGCAGTAGAAAAATCCGGGATTCGGTTCATCGAGAAATGCGGCATCAAATGTGGAATCGAAAAGTTCTTTGCCGCACTGTTTTTTGTATTCTTCGTGAGTTAATTTGATAAATAATCCGGTGGTTTCCGGATCCATCAAATCGGTGCTGTTGCTATTTTTTTCCGGATCTGTGTAATATACCGCCTGCACGACAACGATACGGCAATCTTTGTCAGCATCGTAATCCAGCGCGAAAAAACGTCCCCGCCATCCGGCGCGCCAATGCGGCATCGGAATCTTATCAGTCGGGCTGTACCCCTGGTGTATTCTTGCCCGCCATTTTACCGGTCCCCGGATGGATCCGCAATATTCTGTAATATTTTCAATGCCGTCACTGCTTACAGTAAAACAGCCCAAAACGGTGGATTTTGCCGGTAAAACCTCGTATATCCTTTCGCCCTTTTTGGCATCAAAGATGGAAAATTCAAGGTGTTTTACAGAAAGTTCCGGATGTTCCCAAACGATCCGGTTCCCGGCAACTCCGGATGGGAAACAATCCTCATCCCAGATCGCAATGTACACATTGTTTTTTTTGCACTCATCCGCCATTGCACGGATGCAGTCCCAGTATTTTTTTGAAAAGTACGGGGTGATCAGTCCCTGTCTTGCATGGCAGTAAATACTTTGATAACCGGCATCGGCGAGCATTTTCACCTGACGGCGTATCTCTTTTTCTTCCAGATCATAATTGAGAAAATACTGACACGCCAAATGGATAGATTTCATATTTATTGTTCCTGTTGTGAAACGTTGTTGCATTGACGTCGGTATCTAATATACTTCAGCTGTATAAAAAAAGCAAGCAGGCACGGATGATTTGCGCCGGTATCGGAAGAAATGTTGTTTTATGCTGAATAAAAAACGTATAAACATTTGATTTTTTATTTGTTGTCCTATATATTACAATCATTGATTTTTCTTAATTGTCCAAAATACGGAGTTTCTTTATGGCGCAGATAATTTTTTCGGTGGATGATTTGCGGGTGGATGGCTTGCCATCCGGTGCTGTATTCTGCTCATCCCGGAGACCGTCTTTCAGCTGGCAGATAAATTGTGACAGTGCCGGATTTCAGCAGTATTCTTATCAATTGACGGCTGTTGATGAAAAAGGTGAGCTGTTATGGGATTCCGGAGTTGTGCTGTCTGACATTTCAAGCGGGATCCGCTGGGGGGGCAGGGAGTTGGCTTCCCGTCAGCAGGTCTGGTGGCAGATCAGTGTGACAGATACTTGCGGCAATTGTACCGTTTCTGAAAAAGCATTTTTTGAAACACCGCTTTTTGATAACCATAACTGGGATGCCCAATGGATATGGTTTGATGGAAACAACCCTGCACTTCCATCTCCGCTGCCGTATTTCAGAAAAGAATTCACTGCGGGGGAAGTTGTCAGGGCAAGACTCTATGCCGGATGCCGTGGAAATTTTGAGCTTCATATCAACGGGAAAGTGATCTCTGAAGACCGTCTGGCTCCGGGGTGGAGCGATTTCAGAAAGCGCATCCAATATCTTTCATTTGATGTTACTTCTTTTATTAAGAATGGTAATAACACGCTGGGCGCGATCGTAAGTGACGGTTGGTATTGTTCCTATCTTTCCGGCAGACGGCGTGATTATTATGGAGAACACCCGGAATTGCTGCTTCAGCTGGAGCTTTTTTATGCAGATGGGAGATGTGAAAAAGTTATAACCGGTCCCGGCTGGCGCACGAAAACCGGTCCTTATCTCAACAGCGATATTTATGATGGCGAAACTTATGATTTCCGTCTGGAAATGCCCGGTTGGGATGTTTGCGGTTTTGATGACAGCAAGTGGCGTGAAGCCCGTTTGGGGGATTTTGCGGCGGATTCTGTTATCCTGACTCCGAAGTGCTGTGTGCCGGTGCGGGAGATCGAAGAATTGCAGCCGGTCAGATTTTTCCGGACTGCCAATGGTGAATTGATTTGGGATTTCGGACAGAATGTTTCCGGGGGAATCAGAATCAGAAACCTCAAATGTTACGGTGGAATACTTTATGCCATCAAGTATGGCGAGATGCTCAATCAGGATGGTTCGCTTTACAATATGAATTTCCGCAGTGCAAAAAGCTGTGATTGCTTTACCACTGGTGGAACCGGTAAAACGGTTATGGAATATGAAACAAGATTTACGTTCCACGGTTTCAGGTATGTTCAGATCGATGGACCGCAATACTCCCGTGTCAATCCGGAAGATCTGATTGTGACCGCAGTTGTTATGCATTCTGAATTGGAAAGGACCGGTTATTTTGAGTGCGGACACTCTAAACTGAACCGTCTTTATCAGAATGTCTGCTGGGGGCAGCGTGACAATTTTGTTGATGTTCCCACCGATTGTCCGCAACGGGATGAAAGATTGGGCTGGACGGGAGATGCCCAGATATTCTGCGGAACTGCGGCGATAAATATGAATGTCGGAGCATTTTTCCGCAAGTATTTGTGTGATATGCGTGACGGGCAGTTGGAAAACGGTTCCATCCCGAGTGTGGTTCCTGATATTTTTTCCGGAGTGCATGGAGGGGCCGCGGCGTGGTCAGATGCTGCTGTGATTTGCCCATGGAAAATTTTTATGGCTTACGGAGATACTCAGATTTTGGAGGAGAATTTTGAAATGATGCGCCGCTGGGTGGATTTTCAGAAGGAAACATCCAATAATCTTATCCGTCCGAAAACGAATTACGGTGACTGGCTGGCATTATCTGCCGTGGAAACTCCTTCTGAAATAATCGGCACATCTTACTTCGCCAGAACTGCCGGATTGATTGGCAAAGCAGCAGAAATTCTCGGAAAAAACTCCGAGTCAGAGTATTATACAAAGTTGTCGGAACAGGTGAAAGAAGCGTACTGTAAAAATTTTATTGATGAAAACGGTATGGTCACGCCGGCGACACAGACAGCTCTTGCTCTGGCTTTGCACTTTTGTTTGCTTCCTGAAAATCTGCGGGAACGCAATGCTGCCAAGCTTGCCGATCTGGTTAAGAGTAACGGAAATAAACTGGATACCGGCTTTGTCGGTACTGCCTGTTTGAATCTGGCGTTGAGTGAAAGCGGTCATCCTGATACCGCTTGTGATCTTTATTTGCAGGAGGAATATCCATCGTGGCTTTTTTCTGTCAATCAAGGAGCTACGACTATGTGGGAAAGATGGAATTCATACACGATCGAAAATGGCTTCGGCGATGTGAATATGAATAGTTTCAACCACTATGCTTATGGGGCAGTTCACGAGTGGGTGACCCGTCATATCTGCGGGATCCGTCTTACCGCTCCGGGGGGCAAAGAGATCCTTTTTGCGGCGGAACCGGATGAGCGGATCGGTTTTGTCAATTCTTCTTTGCTGACCCCTTACGGAAAAGTGGAAAGCAATTGGAAAATTGAAAACGGCAGACTCTACTGGCACATTTCAGCTCCGGCAAACACCCGGATGAGTGTGCAAACACCTGCCGGTTGGCATGGAAATGGTATGGCGGATGAATTCCCCTGTGGAAGTTACGATCTGGTATTTGACAAAATAGTGTGTTGACAATTTGTTTCAGAAAGGAGATTGTTTTATATGTTTGGAAAGTTTCTGGTATGTGGTGCGCTGCTTCTCGGTGCAGGTTTGTATGCTGCTGAAAAAGATATTACCGCCAGTACCGCCTGGAAGATCTATTCCAATGGCGGTGCCGTCGGCAAAATGGAAAAGCAAAGTGATGGAACTGTCAAAATAACCCGTTCCGGAGAAAAAGGTGTCTGCTGGTTCTACAATCCGGCAAATGAATATCCGGTCACTCCGGGCAAGGTCTACCGGATAGGTTTCAAATATCAGGGGAAAGCTGATGGTTCGATAATGCTTCAGATCATGGGGGCAAAACGTACTCCATTTCCTACAGCTAAAGGCAAAAACGGTTTGGCAGAGTTGACTTTTACTGCCCGTCCGCAGGAAAATAAGGTGCGAATCCACTTCGGTTGTCCGGTCGGGGAAACTCTGATCACCGGTGTTTTTGTCGAGGAGATCGATGTTGATGAGAATTTGCTGCTTGATCCGGCAAAAATCTGGCGCATGGTCAATCTCAACGGGGCAAAAGGAACGCTCAAGCGCAACAATGACGGTTCTTATGAGATGACCCGTGACAACACTGCCGGAGCGCAGTTCTTTTACAACCCGAATTGCGAACATCCGCTTACATCCGGTAAGTTGTACACTGTCGGTGTTGAGTATGAAAGTGAAAAAGATGCTTCACTTATGGTTCAGGTTATAGGTGCAAAACGCACACCTTATCCCTCTGCCAAAGGTAAAAACGGATTGGCCGAATTGAGCTTTACCGCCCGTCCGCAGGAGAATAAAGCAAGGATCCATGTATCTATTCCCGGCGGCAGAATATTGATCAAAAGAATTTATGTCAAAGAAGCTGATCCGGTGGCAAATCTGCTGTTGAATCCGGCACTTCAGTGGCGTATTGCCAATATTTCCGGAGCAAAAGCTGTGATGAAAAAATCCGGTAATATCGTTGACGTTGTCCGGAGTAATGATGCTGGTTTTACCGCCTTCATTCCGGTGAAAGATCTGGATATCATGCCGGGTAAAAATTATCAGGTTTCAGTTGTGCTTTCCCGCAACAGCGGTAATGTTTCTTACAGCCTGATGTTTCAGATGCCCGGCGGCAAACGCACTCCGTTTCCCACGGTTCCCTCATCCGGAGCTGTCAATGAAACTGAAACATTGACCTATACTTTCACCGCCCGGCAGGATGAGAAAAAACTGCGTCCGCATGTCATAATTCGCGGTATCGGTACGGTCAGGATCCATTCCGTTTCCTTTAAAGAGATCTCTGATGAAAAGTTGAAAGCAGAAAAAGAGGCCCGCAAAGTCAAAAAACTGAAATTCTGTAATGGTGACTTGAAACAGCAGTGGAAAAGTTTCGGCATTATCGAAAAGGGGGATCCAGCACTCCCTTTTGTTAATTTCACCACAGCTCCCCGCGGCGGAGTTGTGTGTGAAGAATTAAGTTGGAATGCCGCAAAAATCAAAGGTGTCGAGGTCGATTTCAAGGTTGCTGATGAGGGCGGCTATCTGGAGTGTGCCTTTACCGCTGCAGAAGGTGGAAGAAGTTATAAATCAACTCTCGGAGTGTCAGTTGTACCGGATGGCGAATTTCACAGAATACTGTTTCCGGTAAGTGAAGATCCTGCATGGCGCGGAACGATCACCGGTATGCGTATATACTGGGTCGGGCAGAAGGCTCCGGTAGCTTTCCGTTCGGTCTGCGCAGAAGATAAATTGAATAAGCTTTATGATTTGCGTCCCCGGGGTGAATATACTTTGAGCCGGCTTTCCGGAAATGCTCCGGCAGAACTGGAATTTCTTGACCGTTATTACAAAGTGATCGGAAAAGTACAGTTGCCAACTGGAAAGCAGAAGGTGAAATTCACCGTGCCGGAAATGTGTATGACAGTGCGGAGCATCCCGGAAAATGCGCCCTTGCTGGCTGAATTGGATCTGCTTCCCAAACTTGACCGTCCGGCAGCTTACTGGCGGGGAAAATGGATCTGGTGCTGGAATGGTTTCGGACCGGACGCCACCAATGTGTGGTTCAGAAAAAATATCGACCTTAAAGAGCTTCCTGAAGAAGCGGAAATGGTGATCGCCGGTGACGATGCTTTTGAACTTTTCATCAATGATGTTTCCATCGGTAAAGGAAGTGACTGGCGGAAACCCGGCAAATTCGATGTCGCAAAATTGCTGAAAAAAGGTAAAAATCAGATTGTGGTCAGGGTTTACAATTCCGAAGCATGGGGCGGTTTACTCGGCGAATTGTATGTGAAAGTCAATGGTAAAGCTGAATTTTTTGCTACTGATAAAAGTTGGTTGTGTCATGTCGGCGGCAGCGTTGTTCCTGCTGAATTTGAGCGTCAGAGTATGGAGATCGGTGTGCCGCCGGTTGCTCCCTGGAACACCCGGGTAGGTTACAAATATGTGGGAGAGAAGGGAAAAATAAGGATCATTAAAAGCGGCAGAAGTGAATTTACTGCGGAAGTTTTGGAAAGTATGCCGCTGGATTCCGGCAAGCTGGATTTTTTCATGGTCGGGTCCAATGGAGAAAAACGGCTGGTTTCCGGGGTGATCACACCAACGACCGGTTCATGGGAAAAGGGCAGAAAAGTAACGGTGAAAATCTCCATGCCCCGTCAGTTTGCTGCTGCGGAACTTTTCTGCGCCAGTGAATTTCTGACCGTGGAAAATAATACAAAAGTTGCCGATGTGAAGGTTTCTCCAAAGGAGATACCGGCACTTTCCACAGCCGGAGTTGTTGGAGCAGGCAGCCGTCCGTATTTTCAGATCAACGGCAAAAATTATGCGCCCATATATTATCTTTTGAGTGGCGGATTCGGTTCCTGGCCGGATTCCCGGGATTGGATGATCCGCAATGCAGTAAATTCCGGCTGCCGGATCATGCGGCACGGAGCATCGTTCCAGAGTTTCTGGGTAGGGGAAAACACCTTTGATTTCAGTGCGCTTGACCGCCGGTTGGAAACGGTTGCCGGTTATGCTCCGGGAACGAAAGTGATCATCAACGTCAATACCGGTATGCCCCGCTGGTGGCTGAAAAAAAATCCCGGTGACATGACTGCTTATTTCGGCGGTAAACCTCCGCAGCGTGATAAGGATTTGCAGGCTCTGGCTTCCAAAAACTGGTTGAAAGATGCCCGTACCGGGATCGCCGCATTGATCAAACATCTGAAAAATTCGCCATACGCAGATATGGTGATCGGTATCGCTTTGAGCGAGGGATGGAACAGTGAATGGTTCTGGAGTTATTCTGATGACAAAAATAAATTTGCCATGGCGGGATATTCTCCGGCTGACTATGCCACGTTCCGCAGTTACTTGCGGGAAAGATATAAAACCGATGCCGCATTGCAGTCGGCGTGGGGAATGAATGGGGTTACGATAGATAATGCTCCTATGCCGACCGACAAACAGTGGTATCGCGGCAGTGTCGGAGTTTTTCTTGATCCGCAGAAAGATATGCAGATCATAGACTGGTTCCGTTTCCGCAACCGCAGTATCGGCGAGGCGATCACCACTCTTGCCCGTTATGTGAAAGAGGAAAGCAATGGTCAATGGATGGCAGGCGCGTATTATGGATATTTGCTGGCATTCAGTAATATCTATCACCGTTTGCAGACGGTGGGGCATCTGGATATTGAAAGAGTGGCGCGTTCACCATATATTGATTTTCTTACAGCTCCGTCTTATTACACCTGGCGTCATTCCGGGCAGGGGGATGCGATCATGCAGGCGGCGGAAAGTTTCACTCTGCACGGTAAATTGATCATTGTGGAGCAGGATCTGCGTACATTCGGGGAAACCAGCAGTTATGAAATCAAAAATGGTATGCTCAGTACTCCGGAACAATCTGTCGGTGCGCTGGATCGGGCAATTGCTCTGACTATGACCAGAGGTGTGGGAACGCATTGGCTGGAAATGTATGAAAACTGGTTCCGTGAACCTTTGCTGATCAAAGTGATGAAAGAGGGGATCGTGGCATATGAAGCTCTGGGAGAGGTCAAAGGGACTACTCCGGTGGAAGTCGCACTGATTTCTGATCCGGAAAGTGCGATGTATGTCAAGATAAATATGGGAGATGGTGTCCACGTTTCCAGTATCGGTGAAATGCAGCGGCGTTTTGTGGAAACGGCAATGCCATACCGGCATGTGCTGTTGCAGGATATGCTTGAAAAAGATGTGGTTCCGGCGCACAAATTTTATATCGTCAACAATCTTTTCATGCTTGATGAAGCGGAAAGAAGTGCTTTGATGGCGAGATTCCGTAAAGAGAAAGCAACGGTGTTGTGGCTTTATGCTGCCGGAGTGAGTACTCCGGAAATGGGACCGTCGGTTGAAAAAATGTCTGATTTTCTCGGTATCCGGTTCAAAATGGATAAGGCGATCGCACAGCCGCAACTGATTATGACAAATGGGTATTCTGTGAAAAAAGCCCGCAATTTCAACAGTACTTCACCGTGGTTCTATCCTGAATCCGGATTTGCTGAAGTGCTGGGGCATGATGCCGGGGGCAAACCGGCATTGGTCAAGTGGCAGAAAGATGGGGTGACTCATTACTTTTCCACATTGATGAATCTGCCACCGGCATTGATCCGGGATTTGGCAGAGAGAGCCGGAGTCCATATTTACGCCAAAGGAAATGAGCCGGTGCTGGTGGGTAATGATGTGGTTGCGCTTCATGCCAAAAGCAGTGGAAAACGCTCCTTGCTTCTGCCGGAAGGCTGCAGCATGAAAGCGATCCTCGGTCCGATCAAGGGCGAGTACCGCTCCGGTGAAGAGTTTGAGGTGAAAGCTGGACAGACCTATGTGTTCCAGGTCTTGAAAAAGCGGTAAAAAGTCAGATTTCAGCATCCGGGGAGGCTGTACCTCTGTGGTATTCAGCATACTCCCCTGATGCCATCTGCAGAAACTTCAATGCATGTATGCAAGGCGGTCGCTGCAGAATAAAACGCACATTCCGCCCATCTGTTTCTGCTGTTCGTGGCAAGGCGGGCGGAATGGAGCCGCATGCTTATCAAGGATTATTGTCTGTCGAGATAATCTTTGATCGCCTTTGCAACACCGGGCCACTTTTTGATTTCCCGGTCACCGAGAAGAATTACGCCGCAAACGATTCCTTTTTTGATGTATTCTCTTGCTTTATCAAGCTGGTAGAGAACCAGTTCCGGGATATTACCGACATCGCTTCTGCCGTATTCATGGAGAAAAATTCCCTGAATGATCGGTTTCCCGGGGAAGTTTTTCCGGCAGAGTTCAATATTTTCATCGTAATCAAGGATCTCATCCTTATTCCAGAACCAGAGATTGATCACATCCATGTAATCCTGAATAAGTGAATAATCTTTTGTTCCAAGTTCATGGACATAAATAACGCCGTACATTTTGAGTTCGTTATTGTATTTTTTGAGAGCCTTGTAGCGTGCTTCAAAAGATTCCGGCAAGACAATTTTTTCAAAGTAAGTGGAAACATCATCGCACATCGCTCCGGCGATATTGGGATATTTCAACGAGAGTTTGCTCAAATATTCGGCATTTTCCTCATCGGAGAAATCGCCCTGTGCCCCCGGGGTGCGGCATTGGGAGTTGATCTGGCAGAGCATTTTTGAATATTTGCTGTGCATGCTCATCATTTTGTCATCAGTTGGACCATAGACGTAGACTACATTTTCAGCTCCGAAGTAATCCGCTCCCCGCACGAGGGTGTCATCAGCCATCGTACCGCCCCAGAATGGAGTAGGTCCACCCCATACCCAGAGGTTTTCCGGAGAAAGTTTTGCCTTGTTTTCTTCCGGAACCGGGTGGATTTTGGCGAGTTTTTCCAGCAGGAGCTTATCAAGAGCGGAGTTTTCCGGTTCGATAAGTTCCTGCCATTTTGAGTTTCCGCAATTGCGCAGAGGATCATCTTCCACATATCCTTCCGGGGCAGGGGCGGCGGCTTCACCGAGTTTTAATTCAGGGTGTGCTTTGCGCATTTTTTTATGCTTCTGCACCAGTTTTTCAATAGCGACATCAAGTTCCCGCCGTTCTTCCTTTGACATATTCATTTTCTGCTCCTTTTATATTTTTTATGGGTTTTTGGTTGACAAAATAAATTGCTTTGTGTATATTATACACCATGATAGACGGCAAATAAATGTAGAAATGTGATAAAAAGATGTCAAACTCACCCAAAGAACATTTTTGCACCAGAATTGTCAAAACGGAATTTATCCCGGCAGTCCCTTTATGGCAGTATCCGGTAGCCAGCATACCGGGATGGCGTTTTTACTGGAATCGTGATCCGGGGGCGTGGATAATAGCGCATGGTGAAAAGATTGTGATGACACCCGATACCGCAGTGCTGATTCCTCCGCAAACGCCATTTTCTACCGGTTCGGAATCATCTTTCGGTCACTTTTACATCCACTTTTCTTTGCTGGAAGAAATTTCTGTCCAACGCCGGATCTACTGTTTCAGGGCTGCTGATGTGATGCTGCATTACATTATGGAAAATATAGCATCTTTTTCCGAAAGGCAGTTGTACTGGGCGGCATCGGCAGTGATCAATTCGGCACTTATCCGGATTCCCGAGGAGAGTTTTTTTGCCGGAGAATCTGTGCAAAGTTCTGTTTTTGATAAAGCTATTAAGATTATTGACCGGGAGCCCGGATTTGCCGGAAGTTGTACCGATCTGGCAAAATTGTGCGGAACCAGTGTCAATACTTTACAGCGGCAGTTTTTGAAAGTTACCGGAGTGCCGGTAAAAAAATGGCTGCTTCAGCGGAAAATGGAATATGCTGTACAGTTATTGCTGTACAATGGTTATTCGATCAAGGAGACTGCCGCGGCTTTGAATTTCGCTGACCGTTATCACTTTTCCAAAGTATTCAAAGGCTATTTCGGTATTTCTCCGGCTCTGTTTGTCCGCAGCGGCGGACTTCCACTTCCGTGATACTGCTGCCGAGCCATTCAGGTTCGTATGTATTGGTGTAGTGCCAATTACGGATAATGGATTTTTTGAAGCGGTAATACTCCCGGTAAGCCTGAACAATATCAGTTGTGTCAGTGGCAAAATCTTTGAAAACTCTGGCAAAACTCAATTCAGCGATCCCCGGGGAAGTTGAATAAAGCAACGTTTTATAAATGCCGCACCACTTGCTGTAAGCGTGTGTTTTGTTGAATCTGCGGCGGTATTCCCGGTGCAAAGCTTCATTGTGCGCCAGAACCCAGTTTATCTTAAAAGGTGTATTCACCGCTTTGATCACCGGATGAGCCGGATTGTACGCTTTGGGCAGAGCATCCGGCAGGTCGAGCCCTTTATTTATGATCACTGCGGAAAGTATCTGGGCATTTTCCAGACACATTTTCCGCAAGTGGGTGTCGGCAAGCATTTGTGCGGCAATTGCCGGATCATGATCTAAAATGAAAAGCTGCATGGTTTGAATCATATTTTTTTCTACGATATTCTCAATAATCCTCTGCCGGAAATCAATATAGTGTGAAAAACTTTTTTTTCAACGGTTCGCAGTCTTGCAATAAAATTAAAGGGATGTTATATTAATGCAGAGAATTTGGTAATGTCCCAAATTTTGTGAAAGCCAGGCAGAGGGGGATAAATGAACATTTCTGTGACTTATAAAATATATCACAGGAGTTGTGATTTTTTAACCAGACCTGCATGGGTCTGCTCCAACCGGTGGATGGATTGCGGAGGAAGATCGGGTTTTGCGACGAGTACGCAACAGGAGTGTACTGTGTACTCGACTGTTGCGGCGCAGGAGCAAGGCGCGAGATTACCCGCAAGCCGCCGCCGTC
>JAZSIZ010000159.1:0-8028 GCA_045534015.1 Victivallaceae bacterium
CCGCACGCTGCATCCACCGATAGAAAAACAAACCGTGATTTGACAGTTGACAAATCGCTGCCTGTGTGATATGTTTCATGCATTACAAATTACGTTTTTTGCAAATTTATATTTCAGTTTCACAAAATTCGGGACATTACCAAATAAATAACTGTCATCAATTAATATAATGCAGAATCATCCACCTTTCAAGCCATTTTGAAAAGCTTGTCAAAATCAAACTCTTTTTTCAACGCTTCCAGACACTCTTTTTCTCTCCGCCGCATCCGGCGGCGCGGTACAGGAGCAAGATCATCCTCTCCCGCACTGTGCAGCAGACCGTGAACTATATAAAGAGCCATTTCCCAACTGTAACCTCCCGGACGTTTAGAGCCTTCTCTTATTGCGGCATCCGGATTGATGATCAATTCGATCATAGTATCGCCCGGGGCATATTCATCACCGTCATCAAAGTATGAAAAAGTGATCACATCGGTGGTTCCTTCATGGCCGACCAGCTCTTCATTGTATTTTGCCATGGAAACATCATTGACAAAAAGCAGATTCAGATCCCATTGGGGATCTGTCGGCAATCCGGCGGCACGGGCGGCAGCATCTGCGAAGCGGCGCAATTCACTTTTTTTCGGTGCCGGAAGATTGCGGTTCTTCCAGCGGCAATGAAGTTGGATCATTGTTGTTTTCCTTCTGATAAGCGATTCTGCCGTGATTGAAGCTGATCAGATCAGCAATAAAACATTCACGGACAATATTCAATTCGTGAAGTGTCAGATCGGAATTGCGCAACTGTCCGCCGCGCAATCTGCCGGTGAAAATGTCATTGACCAGCGACTCAAGTTTTGCCGGACTGGGTTTATTCAGTGAACGGCTGGCTGCTTCACAGGCATCGGCAAGCGAAATTATCGTCAATTCCTTGCCCACCGGAGGCGCACCATCGTAACGGAATTGCGATTCAAGCACCGGAATGTTGCCGTCTTTGCTGTTTTCCTGCGCCAGACGGTAGAAAAACGAGATCAGATCATCGCCGTGGTGAGTGGCTATAGCTTCTCTGATAAAACGGCATAAACGGTATTCCCGGGCGAGGGCAAGACCCTCTTTTACATGACCGCGGATGATCCCGCAGCTGCGCTGGGGAGGCATTTTCATGTACTCTTTGGAACTGTCGATATTGTTTTCCACAAAACATTGCGGCATGGCAAGTTTGCCGATGTCATGAAAAAGTGCGCCAGCTTTGGCTTTTGCCGGATTGGCTTTGATGGCGCGGGCGGCATCTTCTGCTAAAGTTGCCACCGTTATGCAGTGGAACATGGTTCCGGGAGCCTCCCGTTTGAGTTTTTCCAGCAGCGGATGATTCATGTCGTTCAACACCATCAGAGCCATGGTGGTGTCGGCATTAAAGAATAATTCAAAGGCAAAAACCGCCAGCAACGCTGCTGTGGCACAGGCAAATGCATTTATCGTCGCAGTCATCAGAATAAGTTCCGCTTCATCCGGAGAGGTTGATAACAGCGAATAGATCACATCACTGTTGACCAGCAGTGTCAGCAATGCTCCGCCCAGAAAAACCCGGACAAAGAAACTGCGGTAGTTTGAAATATTGCGCACACACAGCGACATTAATGCCGAGATGGCGAACCAGCGCAGTGCCAGCTCAAATGAACGGTCGGGCAGAATCATCAATGCGGAAACCGAGGAAACGAAAAATCCGGTACAGAGAGCCGTACGGTTGCCTCTTAAAACCGAAGTCAATGCCGCACCGAAAGGTATCGGCATCATGAAAAGAAGCAATTCATATTCCGGCAGGATACTGTAACTGAAAAGCAGATAAAAGAGCTGGATGGCTCCGAAATTGGCAAGCAGGGAGAGGATTATGGTGAAACCGCCGATGGCAAATTTTGAGGATGAGCGGAAAAGCTGCGGATAGGTGCGGTAGAGGAAAAACAATCCGGTGAAAAGCAGCAGCAAACTCAATAACAGCTGATTGCCCAGCAATCCCAAACCGTAACCCGAGGGCAGAGATCTCTTTTCCGCCTGAAGCATATCGACGGTTTCCTGTGAGATTATCTGCTGTCTTTCGATGAGCAGATCGCCTTTTTTCCGGCTCTTTATAACCGGATCCACCCCTTGGGCTGCGTCTTTTCCGGCGTTTTCTGTCGCTGCGGCATCAAAGGTGAGGTTGCCCGGAGCGAAAAGTATTTCCAGTGTGGCGGTCAAATTTCTTGCCGCATCAGGTGACAGATCGAAAATACCGGTAATAAGTCCGGCACATTCAGTGCTGTCCGGCGGCAGTAATTCATAGGTGATCCCCGCACTGTTGACCACAACGACATTCCGGGAATCTGACATGCTGCCGGCATTGTCTTTGCTGATGATCCCGTGAGAGAGCAGATCATCCAGTTTATGTTTGAGGGTCATCCCTTTATCTTTCAATTCATCAGCCAGTTCTCTGCGGTATTGGAACTGTAAAGCAAGTTTTGCCCCCGCACTTTCCCGCAAACCGGAAGATTCCGGCATGCTGACTGTCGTGAAAAAATCATCCAGATTACGCTGTATCTCATTACTTTTTTCATCGGAAAGCTGAAAAATATCCGGCACGCTCCGGCGGGCTTCCTTCTGCAATTTTTCAGTGGCGGCACTGTCTTCATAGGAAAATGACGTCCGCGCCCAAATTGAGAACGGAGCCCGCTGACCATCTTTCCAGACGGTCAATTCCCGCTGCTGATTTTCGGCAAGCAGCAGCAGTACCGATGCCACCACCCATACCAGAATAACGACAGTTACGATCGGTATAGGTGACGCATTGAGTGTATTTTCGATGTATTCCCGGTCGATCAGTGCTTTGCCCGGGGCATTGCTGTTGCGTAAAAACGGGAAGAAGCGTTTCCAATTCATGATTCGCTGTTACTCCTGGATCGTGTTATAGGCTGTGATGATCTTTTCCAGCAGGGCGTGCCGGACAACATCTCCCGGCGAGAATCGTACAAAACCGAGTTCCCGGAGCTTTTGCAATGTCTGCAATGCCCGCTCCAGACCGGAACTTTCATTCTTTGCCAGATCTGATTGCGAGGGATCCCCGGTAATGACGCATTTTGAGCCGAATCCCATACGGGTGAGGAACATCAGCATCTGTTCGACAGTGGTGTTCTGGGCTTCATCCAGAATAATAAATGCATTATTCAATGTACGTCCGCGCATGAATGCAAGCGGGGCGACTTCAATAATATTGCGGGAAATCAGCGAAGAAGCTTCCTCCTGCGGCATCATGTCAAAAAGAGCATCGTAGAGCGGACGCAGATAAGGGGAAACCTTTTCCTCCAGAGAACCGGGCAGAAATCCCAGTCTCTCGCCGGATTCCCGTGCCGGTCGGGTGAGAATGATACGGGAAACATCGCCTTTCAGAAGCATGGAAACCGCCATTGCCATCGCCAGATAGGTTTTTCCGGTACCGGCTGGTCCGATGCCGAAAACGACATCGTATTTGCGGATCGCTTCCAGATATTCTTTCTGTTTCGCCGATCTCGGCATGATCTCTTTGCGGCCCGGGGCGACCATTACCCGGGAATCCCACAGCGTTTTTACCGGAGCATGATGATTGCGGAAAATCGTTTCCACATCCGAATGGTCAAGCTCTTTGCCCCGCAGGGAAAAGAGAGTCTGCAACTGCTCTGCGGCATGCTTCATGTTCTGAACACACTCCGCTTTGCCGGTGATCTCCAGCCAGTTTTCCCGGGCGGTGAGCGTAACATTGAAACTCCGGCTGAAGCGGTCAAGCAAACGGACTTCATCCCCGTTGCCGACAGCACGCAGAGAGAAGCCCGGAATAAAATAGAAGCGTTCGGTGATAGTCATTGCACCAGAGGTCAGAGTTTCGGAATGATCAGTTTCATTCCCGGACGGAGTTTATTCGGATCTTTGAGAATGTCTCCATTGGCTTTGAAGATCACGTTGCTGAAACGGGCATTGCCATACATTTTCTGGGAGATCGCACTCAAGGTGTCTCCGGCTTTGACCTCGTAAACAGTACTGTTGGTCGGGTCAGGGGGCATGTTTCCGTCGCTGGCAGGTTCTTCGGCTTTGGCTTCTCCCTTGGCGGGTTCTTCAGCTTTGGCTTCTTCCTTTGCAGGTTCTTCGGCTTTGGCTTCTTCCTTGGCGGGTTCTTCAGCTTTGGCTTCTTCCTTTGCGGGTTCTTCAGCTTTGGCTTCTTCCTTTGCGGGTTCTTCAGCTTTGGCTTCTTCCTTTGCCGGTTCTTCGGCTTTAGCTTCTTCTTTTGCAGGTTCTTCAGCCGGTTCTTCAGCTTTCACCTCTTCCACCGCAGGATTTTCCTTTTTGACCTCCTCTGCGGCAGGGAGCTTTTCTTCCTGCTGTTTATCCACCGGTTCTTCGAGTTTGATCTCGACAACTTCCTCTTCCTCCTTTGCCGGAGTTTCAGAAACATTGCTGTTGTTCGCCGGTTCCAGATCTTTCATCGGAGTCAGCTCTTTCTGAGTTTTTGAATAACGGCTTTCAGGTTGTCCCTTGTAGTTTTTGGAGGTGACTTTGGGCGGTCTGTATCCCGGATAACTTTCCATGATCACCTTTTCCCACTCCTGCATTTCAGGACTGGATGCCGGTGTGGCGATTTCTGTATAATAGCAACCGGAAAACATCGCAAGAGCAGCTGCACTGCCGGAAACTGCAATGAAAAATTTGTTCATCAGTCGATCCTCCAAAAAGTTGTTGTATTTATTGTTCAGTTTTCAAATTTTTTGAAAAGCATTGTGCCGTTGTGACCGCCGAATCCGAGGTTGCAGTTCATCGCATAGTTGACAGTGCGTTTCCGTGCAACATTGGGGGTGACATCCAGATCACATTCCGGATCGGGGTTTTCATAGTTGATGGTCGGCGGGATGATGCCGGTTTCAATACTTTTGATACAGGCGATACACTCAAGACCGCCAGCTGCACCAAGACCGTGTCCGGTGGTTCCTTTGGTACTGCTGACTGCAACTTTGCCGACCGCATCACCCAGAGCGGCTTTGATCGCCAGAGTTTCATATTTGTCGTTGAGAGAAGTACTTGTACCGTGAGCATTGATGTAATCCAGCTCATCCGGGGTGATTCCGGCATGACGCATTGCCATGGAGATCGCCCGGGCGCAGCCGTTGCCGTCGGGGGCGGGGCTGGTGATATGGTAGGCATCGGCAGTTGCGCCGTAACCGACCACTTCCGCCAGGATGTTTGCTCCGCGGCGGACAGCATGACCGAGTTCTTCCAGTACGAGGACACCGGCACCTTCGGCCATGACAAAACCATCACGGTCACGGTCAAAGGGACGGCTTGCATGCAACGGATCATCGTTGCGGGTACTCAACGCCTTGAGCGCGCAGAATCCGGCAAGTCCCATGGGGACGATACTGGCTTCCGCACCACCGGCGACCATGATGTCTGCATCATCACGTTTGATCGTCCAGTATGCTTCGCCGATGGAGTGACAACCGGTGGCACAGGCAGTTACCAGACCGAGGTTGGGACCGCGCAAATCAAAATTCATCGCTACTGCACCTGCCGCCATATCGCTGATCATCATCGGAATCAGGAACGGGGAGACCCGGTCGGGACCGCGCTCGATCAGCACCTGACACTCTTTGCTCATGGTGGCAAGACCGCCGACACCGCTGGAAACCATACAGCCGAAACGGTCGCCGTCACTGCGTTTTTCACCGGTGGCGTTTGCCAAACCGGCACTTTTCAGTGCTTCGCCGGTCGTTGCGACTGCATACTGGACAAAAAGGTCCATCCGCCGGGCTTCTTTTGCGGAAATGTATTCAGAAGGATCAAAATTTTTGACCTCTCCGGCGATGTGAGTGCGGTATGCACTGGTATCAAAACGGGTGATCTGACCAATGCCGCAACGGCCGTTGACCAGAGAATCCCAGAAACTGGCTACATCATTACCGACACAGGACAATGCTCCATATCCGGTCACAACAACTCTGCGATTATCCATATTTTTCTGCCTTAATGCTTAATTTTCTGTTTCAAAGGTTCCATCTCCGGTGTGAAAGTACCGCGTTGCCGGGAAGGAACGATACATTATGTTGTGTAAATAAGAGAAAAAGGGTCACTAATCGTTGTCCGATCAGCGACCCCTTTCTGTAAACTGTTTTGTGTGAATCCGCACAAATCAGTTAGACTTGCTTTCGATGTAAGCGATAGCGTCACCGACGGTGGTCAGGTTTTCAGCTTCTTCATCCGGAATGTCGGCACCGAAAGCTTCTTCCAGAGCCATCACCAGCTCGACCTGATCGAGGGAGTCTGCGCCGAGATCTTCGACGAATTTGGCTTCCGGAGTGACCTGATCTTCAGCGACACCCAACTGCTCGACAACGATACTTTTCACTTTATCAGCGATTTCGGACATCTTTCTTTCCCTTTCTTAAATTGGTTTTAGAGTCCCAGTGTTTCATTTTTTCTGATACACTGCATAAATAGTGTACCTTGCATAATATCGCTTCTTAACTGCAAAAAGTCAAGTGCTTTTTGCTCCCGGAACAAGAAAAATCTTAAAAATTATTCCTTTTTCGGGATATTTTGCCATCTTATTTGAATTTCAAGACGCTTTTGTCATACTCTGCCGGAGCTTTGTAACCCAGCAATTCGATGCAGGTCGCACCCAGTGAACTGATGCCCAGACCTTCGTTGAGAGTATCTTCATATTCGCCTTTTGATTCCGGGTCATAGATGATGCAGGGAACCGGATTGAGTGAATGGCTGGTCTTGCGGGCAAGATTGCCCTGTTTGTCTTTCTTGGCATTGCCCTGTTTGTCATGCTCCAGCATATCATCGGCATTGCCGTGATCAGCAGAGATGACCAGTATGCCGCCGGCAGCTTTCACTGCATCACGGATCCTGCCCAAACAGAGATCCAGCGCGCCCATTGAAACCAGCACAGCTTCCATGCTGCCGGTATGACCGACCATGTCGCCATTGGGGAAGTTCAGACGGATCATCCGGTATTTATTGTCTTTGATGGCGGCGACCACCGCATCGGTGATTTCGGCGCACTTCATCCACGGACGCTCCTCAAAGGGAACTACATCCGAGGGGATTTCCACATAGTCATCATACTCTTCGGCAAATTTTCCGGAACGGTTGCCGTTGAAAAAGTAGGTGACATGACCGTATTTCTGGGTTTCACTGATCGCCAGCTGACGGACTTTAGTGGCGCAGAGATACTCATCCATGGTGTTGTCGATTTCCGGCGGATTGACCAGATAATTTGCCGGCGCATGCAAGTCGCCGTCATATTCCATCATTCCGGCGAAAAGCACCTGCGGTACGGTACCGCGGTCGAATTTATCAAAGGATTCCCCTTCTTCAAAAGCAGCGGTAATCTCCAGCGCGCGGTCGCCGCGGAAATTGAAAAGCACCACGGAATCATTGTCTTTGATCGTGCCGGCAGGAGTTTTGCCGTCTTTGGAAATAACGAATGCTCCGAGATCCTGATCGATCGCACCGGTGCGCTGACGCAGAGTTTCGATTGCTTCCACGGCACTCGGGAAAAGCTCGCCTTTGCCCTGCACATGGGTTTCCCAGCCTTTTCTGACCATATCCCAGTTTGCACCGTAACGATCCATGGTGATAACCATTCTGCCGCCGCCCGAAGCGATGCAAGCATCGAAGCCGTCATCGTTGAGAGAAGCCAAAAATTCTTCAAAAGGAAGAACGTAATCAAGTGCGCTGGTTTCGCCAACGTCACGTCCGTCAAGAAGAATATGCACTCTTACACGGCGAACGCCATCCTTCTTTGCATTTTCGATAAGCGCTTTAAGATGGTCGATATGAGAATGAACGTTACCGTCAGAAAACAAGCCGAGAAAATGAAGTGTTCCGGAGGAAGCCTTAACGCCGGAAACAAGCTCGCACCAAGTGCCGGACTCGAAAATTTTACCGCTCTCGATAGACTGAGAAACGAGCTTTGCGCCCTGCGCAAAAACCTGGCCTGAACCAAGAGCGTTATGGCCAACCTCAGAGTTACCCATATCGTCATCA
>JAZSIZ010000148.1:0-17089 GCA_045534015.1 Victivallaceae bacterium
TGTTGATGATAGCTTCGAACAGAGCATCTCGCATGTTGTACGCCATCAGCTTGGAAACTTCTTTGCCGTTCTCGTCGAAACCGAAACGTTTTTTGGTTTTGATCTTTTTGAGGTTGGCATTCTCTTCCAGCGGCATGGTGACTTCCGGTTTGCGGTCGTCGAATTTTTCAACATGTTCGTTGGAAAGCATGTATTTACGCATGGCATCCGGCTCGTTGGCAGGATCGATACGCGGAGAAACCTGCTCGTCAATGGCAAGTTTCATGATGCGGGTGATGCGTTCTTTGATGTCAGCATTGAAGTCATCAAAGGTGCTGTCGCTCTCGATTTTGCCCTTGACCAGTTTGGCACGGAATGCAGCAATGGAATCCTGCTCTCTCCATGCTTCGATCTCTTCCTGAGTACGGTAGCTGGAGCTGTCAGTGGCACTGTGACCGACGTAACGGTAGGTTATGGTTTCCAGGAAGACCGGACCCTGACGGTTTTCAAGAATTTCACGTTTGCGTTTGAAAGCATCGATAACAGCCAGCGGATCGTAGCCGTCAACACGTTCAGCATGCAGACGGTCGGGACGGACACCGGCACCGATACGGGCTGCAATTTCGTAAGCCATGGTTTCGCCGCAGGTCTGACCACCCATGCCGTATCCGTTGTTGATACAGTGGAAGATCACCGGCAAACCGCCTTTGTGTTCGTCATCCCAGAGTTTGAAATACTGGTCCATGGAAGCAAAGTTCAGAGCTTCCCAGACCGGGCCGCGGCCCATGGCACCGTCACCGCAGTTGCAGACGACAATACCGGGTTTCCTGTTGACCTTTTTATAGAGGGCGGCACCGGCGGAAATACCGGCAGATCCACCGACGATGGCGTTATTCGGATAGATACCGAAAGGCAGGAAGAAGACGTGCATGGAGTTACCCAGACCGCGGGTGAAACCATTGGCACGGCCGAAAAGTTCTGCCATGAAGCCGTAAAGCAGGTAATCCAGTGCAAGGTCACGGATATTGCCGCTCTTGTTGTGTTTCTCAACGACACGGAGCAGATCGCCGCCGAAGAAGCCTTCCATGATATCCTGCAATTCTTTTTCCGGCAGGTTGCGGATGGCGTTGAAGCCTTTGGCAAGCACTTCACCGTGGCTGCGGTGGGATCCGAAGATCATGTCGTCATGGGTAAGAGAATACGCCATACCGACAGCCTGGGCTTCCTCACCGGTGTAGAGGTGAGCCGGACCGGTGTAGAGGTAGTCGATGCCGTTGTAGTGTTTCTGAGTACGCACCTGGAAAAGCATCGTCTCAAATTCACGGATAAACTGCATATCCTGGTAGATGCCCAGCAAGTTGTCTTTACCGAAAATCTTTTTCTCCTCGGCAAAGGTTTTCTTGTACTGGTTCAGTTCGATCTTGCCCAGATCGAGGACCCCGCTTTTGCGGACTGCTTTGGGGTCAATAAATTGACTTTTAGGCATTTTTCTTTTTCCTTTATGTTAGGTTGAAAGTGTTGATTATGCTTCATTGAGTGCCGCTTCGCGGAAAACTTCACCGACCGTCGGGTGCGGGAAGACCACTTTGCTGATCTCGGCACAGTTGAGTTTGCGGGTGATCGCCATCGCCAGACCGAAAATCATTTCAGATCCGGGGTTGCCGATGATGCAGGCTCCGATGAGAATATCATCCTGATCAAGAATCATTTTGATGAAGCCGTTGCCGCCCTCATTCTCCGCAATGTAACGGCCGCTGAAAAGCAGCGGCATTTTGACAACCCGGTATTTGAGACCTTTCTGCTTGGCAGTCTCTTCAGTTTCACCGACGCTGGAAACTTCAGGATTGGTGTAGATCACCGCCGGAATGGCACTGTAATCCATCGTATCTTTTTCACCGGCAATCACATTGACCGCAACTTCAGCTTCACGGTAAGCGGTGTGGGCAAGCATGGATTTGCCGTTGACATCGCCCACGGCGAAAACGTCGGAAACATTGGTTTTCATCTCATCGTCGGTCTTGATGGCTCCACGCTCCATATACAGACCGATATTCTCATAACCCATGTCGGCGGTATTGGCACGGCGGCCGATGGCGACGAGGATCTTGTCAGCGGCAAGTTCAGATTTGCCGTCAGCATTTTCAACGGAAAGTTTACTGCCGTTGACTGCGACCGCTTTGGTCTTGAGCATGAATTTGACACCGCGTTTTTCATAAATGCCGCGGAGCATTTCAGACATTTCAATATCAGTGGGTCCGCCGATGCGATCCATCATTTCCACGACCACAACTTCAGTACCGATGCTGTTGAAGTAGGAAGCCATTTCCAGTCCGATGACACCACCGCCAAGAACAATCAGCTTTTTCGGAGCTTCAGTCAGAGCAAGGATCTCACGGTTGGTCAGAGCATCACCGGAAGCGACCGCTTCACGCAGACCGGGGATCGGGGGCACAGCAGCCACAGAACCGGAAGCGATGATCAGTTTTTTACCGACAAATTTTTCACCGTTGGCTTCCACCGTAATGCCGGCAGCATCTCTTGAGACCACTTTGGCATTGGCTTTGACCACATTGACTTTGGCACCTTTCATCTGCATGGCGACACCGGACACAAGAGTTTTCACCACTTTGTCTTTGCGGGCGACCACTTTGGCATGGTCGATTTTCGCACCGGTGGTGGTGACACCGTAGTGTTCACCGCCGCCATTGGCATAATCAAAGATCTTGGCAGAATAGAGCAGTGTTTTAGTCGGCACACAGCCCTCATTCAGACAGACACCACCCAGAGAACGTCCTTCAAAAAGGCAGACACTCATCCCTTTGTGACCGGCACGTTCAGCCGCTTTGTAACCGGCGGGACCGCCGCCGATGACCAGAATATCATAAACCATGATCATTCACCTGTATATAATAATGTTGATTAAAGAGCAAGGATCAGATTGAACTTTTCAAGTTTGTCTGCGACCGCTTTCAGGAACTTCGCCGCCGGAGCACCGTCAACCACACGGTGGTCAAAGGTCAGTGACAGCCCCATTGCCTGATAGAATTCCACGGAACCGTCAGCTTTCTGACGGGGACGGAGCATCGTACCGCAGACACCGAGAATGGCAGTCTGGGGCGGATTGATGATCGGAGTAAAGCTCTCGATACCGAGATTTCCGAGGTTGGTGACAGTGAAACTGCCGCCGGTAAGTTTGTCACCGGAAAGAGTTCCCTCTTTGCAGGCATTGGCATACTCTTTGACCTGGGCGGAGATCGCTTTCAGACTCATGGTATCGGCATCTTTCAACACCGGAACGAGCAGACCTTTGGGAGTGTCGATCGCCACACCGAGCTGGGCGTGAGTGAAGCGGCGCATGGTATCACCGACAAAGTTGGCGTTGATGTCGGGGAATTCCACCAGAGTTTTCGCCACGGCAAAGAGAACAAGGTCGTTGATGGTAACTTTGTCCAGACCGAGTTCCGGAGCATTTTTCATCTGCTTGCGCATTTCCAGAATAGCTGTGGCATCGAAAGTGCGGTTGAGGGTCAACTGCGCCATATCTGCCAGAGATTTGTGCATATTTTCGGCAATGACCTTGCGGATACGGGAAATTTTTTCCTCGGTATAGGCAGCCGGTGCAGCGGCGGCGGCAGGAGCGGCAGCTTTGACTTCGGCAGCAGCCGGTACAGCAGCAACAGCCGGTGCGGCGGCGGCAGGAGCGGCGGCTTTCAAAGTTTTCACATCACGCTCGATGATACGGCCTTCCGGACCGGTGGGGATTGCCTGCGCAATATCCAGACCGAGTTCATTGGCAAGTTTTTTGGCACGGGGTGAAGCCAGCACCTCTTTTCCGCAGGCAGCCGGTGCAGCAGCAACAGCCGGTGCGGCGGCAGGAGCGGCAGCTTTGACTTCAGCGGCAGCAGGAGCAGCGGCAGCAGCCGGAGCAGCGGCACCGGGAACGGTAAAGGATGCACCTTCTTTACCGATAACAGCGACCGGGGCACCGACGGCAACTTCTTCACCGGCGGGCACGAGGATCTTCAGCAGAGTGCCTTCGTATTTGGCAAGTTCTTCAAAGGAGGATTTACCGGTTTCCAGCGCAAAAAGCGGCTGTTCAAGTTTGATCACATCGCCCTCTTTTACTTTCCATTCAGAAAGCAGTGCGCTCTCTTCGGAAACGCCCATCTGGGGCATCAGGATGAAATTCACATCCTTGTTGTCGCAAGCAACAGCAGCCGGAGCGGCAGGAGCAGCAGCCGGAGCAGCGGGAGCGGCGGGAGCAACAGCAGCCGGAGCGGCGGCACCGGGAGCATCAAAAGCTTCTCCCGGTTTGCCGATAACAGCAACCGGGGCACCGACGGCAACTTCTTCGCCGGCGGGCACGAGGATCTTCAACACAGTACCTTCGTATTTGGCAAGCTCTTCAAAAGAAGATTTACCGGTTTCCAGCGCAAAAAGCGGCTGTTCAAGTTTGACGACATCGCCTTCTTTTACTTTCCATTCAGAAAGCAGTGCGCTCTCTTCGGAAACGCCCATCTGGGGCATCAAAATGAAATCTGCCATTGTACCTTTTCTCCTGTATTTATAAGGTTGTTCTATGGTTTATAATAATTTTGACGTTTGACTGACCACATGCTCCGGAAGTTTCTCATCACCGACAAGTACATCCACATCATCCATTCTGGCAAACGTGAATGGCAGAAGTGTACCGACTTTGGATGAATCCAGCATCATCACCACCTTGCGGGCGCGTTTGACCACTGCCCGTTTCAGCATCGCCCCGAGCTGACTGCCCACGGTAAAACCGCCCTTTTCATCGAATCCTGATGCCGCCATGAAAGCGGTATCGATATTCAGGTGTTCCAAATGGGCAAGCACTTCAGGATCGGCGACTGCGATCTCATTGCGGCAGAGCGTACCGCCGAGCATGATGATTGATGGTTTGACTTTGCGCATGGCGATTTCCAGCGCGATATTAGGTGCGGCAGTAATGACCGCAAGATGAACATCCGGCAACCGGCGTGCCAATGCCATCGCTGTTGTGCCGGAATCAATAAAAATACCCGTATCCGGCTCGACCAGTTCCACTGCCTTTGCGGCGATCTGCTGTTTGGCATCATCGTTGAGCTGTTCACGGGCACTGTAAATATCTTCGTGCAGACCGTAGCGGGAGGGGATGGGACGGGCTCCGCCGCGGGTGAGAATGATTTTGTGCATCTGTTCCAGTGCCGCCAGATCACGGCGCAGGGTCATCTCGCTCCATGAACCGAAATGCGATGCCAGTTCACCGATGGAAACTCCGCCCTTGGCTTCGATAAATTTCAATATTGCTTCCCGTCTTTCCAGCATGATGCGGAAAACTCCCTTTTCTGTTTCCGGAGACAAAATCCCCCGGCCCTTTCTACACTCATACATAATATATATACAGTCGGGCAATATTGCAAATGCTGTTGTTAAATTTTATCACATTTTGTGATTTTTTATCACGCCTCAAGTGCGCAAACGGATCTCACGGCAAACATTTTCACCGCAAACCGAGTTGATACGCTGACAGATAAGATCGCAAGAGGGACGCAATTCCACGAGCAGCGCACTGTGTTTGACCTTCAAAGTCAAAACGCCGTCTTTCAGAGCTTCCGGTTCAGTAAAGCGGGCGAACATGGTTCCGACGATCTTTTCCCACTGCCCTTTCATAGTGATGATGATACCATTTTCCTTCCGGCGGATTTTGCCGAGAACTTCATCCAGCAGAACCCCCATCTCACGCACCTGACAGGTATGGGCGGAAATTTCCACTTCGGCACGTTCCCTGCCGTACCACATCTCCAGCATCTGATAACGGCGGCGGCGGAGAGCTTTGCCCCTTTTTCCGGGCGGAATACGGGCACAGTTATCCTGTGTGGAACTCATATATTTATTCGCACTCCGGTCATATGTACCGGAAGCAGCAATACGTTGATTATGACTTTCACCGGAGCGATAACGCCCCCGCGGATAATATGCACCAGACCTTTGCGTCCTTTATTGAATGGCAGACCGATGGTGATTTCACCGATGCCATAAGGAAGGTAAAGGATCTCCAAAGCGGATTTGCCGATATTCAGCACACCTTTCCCGGTGCCGATCACGGCACGGATGATATAAGGTTTGGCGGCATCTGCAACTTTCAATGCCACCGGGGCAAGAATCGCCAGAGTAATCGGATCGATCGCTTTGGCACGTTGAGGCATGGCGAACATAACACACGCCACGGTCAGCACGATCAGCATTGCCCTATTCATTTTCGATCCCCTGCAGTTGATAAAACACACAATGTACTTACTATATCACCGGTATCGGCAAAAGTCAATCAATATACGAAGAAATTTTTTCAATCAACGCATCAGAAGCTTCCGGTCTGCCCAGATTTGCCATATTTCTGCTCATCTGCAAACATTTTTCCGGATTTTTCATAAAATCGCCGATCACTCCGGCAGCCTTATCCACAGTCAATTCTGAATTTTCTATCAGCACAGCGGCATCCTGCGAAGCAAAATAGCGGGCATTATCCATCTGATGCCCCTCGGCTGCAAAAGGATACGGAACCAATACTGCCGCTTTGCCGAAAAGAGCCAATTCCGCCACCGTACTGCCGCCGGAACGGCTGAATACCAGATCAGCCGCCGCCATCACTTTTGCCATTTCTCCGGTCGTTTCACAGAGCAGATGTGGAAATCCGGCATTTTTATAACCGTTTTCCGCATCGGCAAGTTTGCCTTTTCCGGTCAGATGGATGACCTGGAACCCCGCATCCAGTTTACAGCATGCTTCCGGCAGTATCCGATTGAAAACCGCCGCGCCCTGACTGCCGCCGGTGATCAATATCAGCGGCTTATCTTCCGAAAAAGCAGTATTGAAGTGCCGGTTGACCTCATCGATCGCCTGCTTTTTGCTCAAACCGGCAAATCGGAGCAATTCCGGACGCACCGGCATACCTGTTTCAACAACTTCACAGCGGCATGCAGAAGCATTGACTGCGGGGAATGCACTGCCGGCAAACTTTGCCCAGCGGCTGAAAAAACGGTTTGCCTTGCCGATACGGGCATTGCCGTCGTGGAGAAAAAGCGGCACTTTGCATCTGACCGCCGCCAGAACCACCGGAAGCGTGGCAAAGGATCCCATTCCCAGCATTGCCTGCGGCTTGAATTTTTTGAACTCCCTCCCTGCTCCGGAAAATCCACCGAGAAATCCGCTGATAAAACGGAACGGATTTTTCCGGTAATGGGGCATATGAGGCAGAGCGACCGCCCTGATCCCGGCATTTTCTGCAATTTGGCTCTGCTCAACGGCATTTGCGCCGGAAAGCAAAAGCAACACTTCACCGCCTTGGTCATGAAAAGTCCGGGCAATACTCAAGCCCGGAAAAAAATGTCCGCCGGTTCCACCGCAACTGACAACCAGTTTAGTCAATTTCATGGTCAATACTCCGCTCCTGTGATCTTCTTTCTGCCGAGTTCCAGATATTTTTTCAATTGAGACAGCAGTTTGACTGAATAATCCGGAGTTTTGGCATCCATGGCGATCGATACCAGAAATCCGGTGGCGATCAATGAACAAACCATATTACTTCCGCCGTAGCTGATAAACGGTGCAGGCATTCCCTTGGTTGGAAATAATCCGGAAACCACACCGAGATTGATGATCGCCTGAAACAACACACCGAGGGAAAGAGCGGTTCCCAGCAGCATTCCCATCCGGTTGCGTGCCGACAGAGCGATGCGGAATGCAAAATATCCCCACAAAATGTAGCAAACTATGACCGATACCACTCCGACAAAACCCAATTCTTCACCGATAATGGCGATAATGAAGTCGGTATGCGCTTCGGGCAGATAGCTGGCTTTCAACCGGCTCTTTGCCAATCCCAGTCCGTACCATGATCCTGATCCGAGTGCCATCAGCGAGTTCCACAGCTGGTATCCGGCATTGGAACGGTTGGTTTCCGGATCGAGGAAGATCGTCATACGCCCCCAGCGCATCGGGTCAAAATACTTGATATAGAGAAATGCCAGCGGCATCAACGCTCCGGGAACCGCAAAGTACCACCACTTCAGATTTCCGGCGAACATGGTCAGAAACGCCATCGCCGCCACCAGTACCGATGTCCCCATGTCATCCCCCCAGAAGATAAGCAGAACAGTACCGCCGACCCCGGCGGCCAATCCCCAGATCCCCTGTTTCAGACGGCGGATATCATTGAATGTGCGCAGATACTCTGTACAGTACCATGCCACAAACAAAGCTACGGCGATCTTTGCCAATTCCGACGGCTGGAAACGGAAACTGCCCAGAATGATCCAGCGGTGCGCACCGTTGATCTCCCGGGAAAATCTCGCCCACACCAGCAGCAATGCACAACCGGCTATCCACAGAATACTTTTCTCACAGAAAAATTTATATCCCAGTGAAAAAACCGCCGCTCCGGCACAACTGCCCAGAACGATCCACATCAGCTGATTGCGGAAAAATGCCGCCGCCGCCGTCACATCGCTGCTGCTGGCTGAATAAAGCATCGTCAAACCGAATGCCGCCAGCACCATGGTCATAAAAAGCAGTCCGGCAGCCAGACCGACAGTATTGGTATTTTCTGTTGAGTTTTCCTGAAACTCATCCTGTATCGAAGTTTTTTTCACAGAGTCACCATTTCGCCCGGTAAAATGTTTTTCAATCCGGTTGCACCGACCAGAGCTGCAGCATCCTCATCATCCAGCACCCGATCCGGAGCGATTTCAATAACAGCATCGATTTTTCCATCGGCGGCATACGGAATATTCACCCCGGCTGCAGCCAATCTGCGGGCGTTGCGGGCGGTGATCATTTCCCGGCAGCTTTCGGCGGAATCAACTCCGGTGGCATTTTTGGTCGGAGCGAAAACCTCCGCCCGGTCGCCCTCGAGGATCATCACCTTTTCCGCCAGCGGCAGAGCATCAAAGATGAAAGATTCCAACTTCACACCATTGGGTTCATCCGGAGTAAAAACTTCTCCGGCAGCGGTCAGGCAGGGAATTTTTTTATCTGCCCGGTGCCACGGCAGACGGAGCGTCCCGCCGGAAGTGAGTTTTTCCACAAATTTACGGGAAAGCACATGGATGGCAGGACTGCCGGCAACAAAAGCAAGAGTTCCATCGGAATTACGTTTTTCCGCCAGTTCATCCGGCAGATCGCTGTATTCAATGATCATCGTCCTGCCCTGCGAAACACAGAAGTTGCCCAATTTCTCTCTGGAGTTGGTCTTGCTCAACATAATGGCACTCATTTCAGAATTTTCCAGAGCATGCAGACCGATAAAACGGGGAGACACCACCGGAACCAGCGGATTATCCACCTGGAAATAAGAAATATATTCATTGCCGTCAGCAATCATTTTATCCAATGCACCGGATTTGCGCAGAGCCAGCAGAGTTCCGCCGTGACCATCCGGAGAAAGTGCCAGAGAAGCTTTACTGCTCATCAGCAGTTTGCCGTCTTTTCCGAATGCGGGCATCGTACCCTGCGTGAAGAAAAAGACACTTTCACGGGGCAGACCGAAAAAGTTCTGCTCCTCAAAAAACTTTTCTGTCGCCGCCCGGTTGATCGGACTGGTCATAATGTACCAATTGACCTGTTTACCGTACTTTTCCCCGGCACGGGCAATGGAACCGGCAAAATAACTGAAAAGCGATCTTCCGGAAACCGGACCGATGGGATAAGTTCCTTTGGGACCGTCAAATCCCAGCCGCGTCCCCTGACCACCGGCGACAGTCAGACAGCAAACCTTTCCTTCACGGAGCAATCTTTCCCCCTCGGCATCGGCATCGGCATACAGTTCCGCCATTGCCGCATCTTTGGGGAGCAGAGGGAAAAATTGAGCAGGGGCAAGATCATCCGGGATACTCATTTCCGGACGTTTGATCACATATTCAGCCGCCAGTTCCGGGATCAAATCCCAGTTGATCTCTGAAAGCTGTCCGCAGTACGCCGCTTTTTCTTCTTCACTCAATTCATCGATAAACCGGAACAAATGTTCCTGTCCGGCGGCGGCAACAGCTTTTTTCAAATTTTTACACATCTTTACACACTCCACAAAAATTGTATTAAATCAAGGAATATTCTTTCAAAAGTAATATAATACAGGAGTGAAAAAATTCCAGAAAAATAAAGATAATTTTTGCCATTTTTTTCGCCGTCGGAAAAATTTCCGCCGCTCTCCTGCCGTTATACTGTATGGAAACTTGGTTTTCCACTGAAAAACAAACATAATCATGGAGGTGAGAAATGGACAACATTGAAGTCAGTGAAGAAAAGGTCTGTGCCCAAGCCGCCGGAGAAAAAAACGATGCTCCGCAGACAGCGGCAGACAGTAGAAAAAAGTGCTGTGAAATAAAAATTTTCCTCATCTCTTTTCTCACCGCTCTAATCGTCATACTTATCTATCACTGTATCATGACATTCTGGAAGTGCGGTGATGAGAGCAACTGTCTTCCTCCCGCGGCTCCGGCAGTCAGCGGCAACTGCTGCTGTCAGGCACGGTGTGCCGCACTTCCGGCGGAAAATATGCCGTGCAGAGAAAAACCGGCAAACTTGTGCAAACATGATGCTCCGGAATTTCACGGGGAAGGACACCATGGCGACCGCCCGGAACGCAAACGCCGTTTCAACAACCGTCGCAATCATCCCCGAAAGCAGCAGATGCAGGACAAAGAACAGTAATTCATTCTGCGCGAAACGGGGCTGGATTTCTGCACATAACAGCAGTTTTTCAGCCCCGTATTTTATTTGCTTTCAAGTTTCTGCCAGGCTTCTTTTACACTCATCCCGTCGGGAAAAAGCATTTGCGGAGCGATTTGTGCCAAAGGTTCCAATACGAACTGCCGCTCTTTCGCCCGGGGATGCGGTATGGTAAGAAATTCACTTTGCAGAACCAGATCGCCGAAAAGAATGATGTCGCAATCCAGAATTCTGGATTCCCGGCTGCTGTGGATCGCCGGTCTGCCGGCTTCGATCTCCAGTTTCTGACACAGCAAAAGCAATTTTTCCGGAGAATCATTCCAGTATCCGGTCAAAGCCATATCCAGGAAATCCGGTGTCCCCGGCACGCAATCCACCGGTGCGGAGGAAAATTTATCACTGCAAGCAATTTCCTGCACTCCGGCAAGACGCAATTTTTCCACTGCCTCACTCATTGCCGCCGGAGTTCCGGGCAGATTTCCGCCCAACATCAAAGCTATTTTCGTCATATTTTATACAACCTCTGGAATTTTTACTATTCCTGCATTATATTAAATAATAATATATGTATCTGGTAAAATATGGATGTAATCGGAGGATTTTTCAAGTGTCCAAGCCATTAAAAATCGTTTTTCTCGGTTCGGGGCCCATCGCAATCCCGATTCTGCGGGAGTTGGCGGCATCTCCTCTGGTGGAATTGCAGGCAGTTATCTCACAGCTTGACCGTCCGGCAGGACGCAAACGGGTACTGACTCCGACACCGCTTGCCGCCGCCGCACTGGAACTGGGTTTGAAAGTTATCCGCACGGCGGATGTCAACACTCCGGAATTCACCGGTTTTCTTGAAGAACTTGCCCCGGATATGCTTTGTGTGGTTTCTTTCGGACAGATCTTGAAGCAAAGTGTCCTTTCCGCACCGAAAATCTGCTGTGTCAATGTCCACGCCTCACTGCTGCCGCTCTACCGGGGTGCTTCACCGATAACCCAGGCGATCCTCAACCGGGATAATGCCACCGGAGTGTGCTTCATGCAAATGGAAAGAGGTTTGGATTCCGGTCCGGTATTCCGCACACTTGTCCGCCCGCTGACCGGTATCGAATATGCGGATTCTCTGGAAGATGATCTGGGGGAACTTGCCGGAAAAAGCAGTGTGGAAACTTTATGCGCCATTGCCGATGGCACACTTCCGGCAACTCCGCAGAATCCGGCACTGGTCACAGTCTGCCGCAAAATTTCCAAACGCGACGGCATGATCAACTGGAAACGCAGTGCTGTGGATATTGAAGCGTGTGCCAGAGCCTACTTCCCGTGGCCCGGAGCTTTTGCGAAATGCCGGAGTGCTTCCGGAAAAGAGATGAGCATTACCATCTGCTCGGCCAAATGCCTTTCCGCCAGTCCTCTTGCCCCCGGTCAATGTGCTGACGCCGCCGGTAAACTGGTGGTCGGATGCGGAAAAAATACCGCATTGGATATTCTGGAATTGATCCCTGCCGGTGGAAAAAGAATGACTGCCGCCGCATTCCGCAACGGGATGCGCGGAGAACTCCCGGAATTCATTCTGGAGGATGAATTATGAGCAAAGAGATCATCCTCAATTGCGAAAAGCTGGAACGCCGTTTCGCATTGCTCAACGCCGGAAAATTGGAAGAATACAAACTGGAACGGGATGATGACACCCCGAAAGCCGGAGATATTTATCTGGGAAAACTGATCAATCTGGATACCTCTTTGCAGGCGGCATTCGTGGACATCGGCGCAAAAAAGAATGCCTTTCTGCACTTCAAAGAGATGCTCCCGGGAAATTCGGAACTGGTAAAACAATATCAGACCGATCTGGAAGAAAGAGAAAAATCTGTTCTCAATACAGCTTCCGGAAAGAAGAAAAAGAAAAAAGGGCAGGAAAATTCTCCGGTAGATGCCGAACACTCCCGGCGCAAAAAAAAGATCTCCATGGAAGATATCCCCAATATCTTCAAACCCGGGATGGAACTGCTCGTGCAAGTGGCAAAGGCGCCCATAAGCACCAAAGGTGCCAGAGTGACCTGTGACATCACTCTGCCCGGCAGATTTCTGGTACTGATGCCTTTCAGTTCCCATATCGGCATGTCATCGCGCATAGAGAGCGCGCCGGAAAGAGAGCGTCTGCGCAAGATCCTCGATCAGCTGGAACTTCCCGAAGGTATGGGAATGATCTGCCGCACCAATGGCGAAGGCAGAAAACAGGCTTTTTTCAAACGCGACCTCAAACTGCTGCTGGATTACTGGAAAAAAATCGAAGCCGGTGTGGAAAGCCGTATCGCTCCGCAAAGACTTTTCACCGAACCCAATCTCATTGACCGGACAGCAAGAGATTTTATGACCGATGAGATCGACGGCATTGTGGTGGATGATCCGGATGCTTTCAAACATATCAAGGAAACCTTGAAACGTATCGGCGGCATAAAACTTGCCGGTAAAGTCACCCGTTACAAAGGGCAGGCGCAGATTTTTGACCACTACCGGATCGATGAACAGCTTAAAAACGTCTTTCAGCGTGAAGTCAAACTCCCCGGCGGAGGAGCGATCGTTATCGATGAAACTGAAGCTCTTATCGCTATTGACGTCAACTCCGGTCACGGCAGAAAAGTTGCCGATCAACCGGAATTTATTCTGAAAACCAATCTGGAAGCAGCTGAAGAGATCGCCCGTCAGCTCCGGCTGCGCAATGTCGGCGGGCTGGTCGTGCTGGACTTCATCGACATGCGTACCCAGAGTGACCGGGATGAACTTTTCCGTTACATGAAAAAGCTGGTCAAAAATGACCGGGCGAAAACCCAGGTTCTGCCGTTGAGCAAACTCGGACTTATGGAAATGACCCGCCAGCGGGAACATGAAAGTATTCTTGATCAGGTTTACGATCCGTGTCCATACTGTCACGGCAGCGGATTGGTAAAAAGTGCATTGACCATGAGTGCAGAGATCCAGCGGGAATTGAGTTCCGCCATGCGGGACAAAAAATACCGGGGCAAAGCATTGCGGGTCTATATGCATCCGGAAGTACTCAACCGGTTGCGTAATGAGGATGCCGAATTACTCAGCGATCTGGAATCAAAATACAAAAATGAATTAAGTTTCCGTGCAGATCCGGAACTGCATTACGAACAATTCCGGTTGACTGATGCGGAAACCGGGGAAGAGATATTTTGAGATTTGACGAATACCATCCGTCTGAAATTCCGCCGAAACCCGGGGTATACATGTTCCGTGACCGTTTTGGCAAGGTCATCTATGTGGGTAAGGCACGGGATCTGCGCCGCAGACTGGGAAACTATTTTCAACCTTCCCGCCGCCGTACCGGTGATGCCAAACTGCGTTCACTGATCAACTCCATTGCCGAGTGGTCATACACGATTGTCCGCAATGAGGATGAAGCACTGCTGCTGGAATCGCAGCTGATCAAAAATTATGCGCCGTACTACAACATCCTTATGCGGGATGACAAGCGTTATCTGCTGTTAAAGGTCGATCTTGCTGAAAAATTTCCGACGATCAATCTGGCAAGGTTGAAAAAACCGGATAACGCCCGCTATTACGGACCTTTTCCCCATGGGACAGCGTTGAAAATGACCCGGGAATTTCTGCTGGCACACTTCGGTTTGCGCGGATGTAAAAGCAGTGATCCGGATGAAGAGACCCGCAAGCATTGTTTGAAAAAAATCGTCAAAGACTGCTGCGCCCCGTGTACCGGAAAAGTTTCCGTGGATGAGTACCGCCAAAAAGTAGATGCCGCACTGGCTGTACTGGAGGGCGATATTGCCCCGGTCAAAGCTGCGATCCGGGAAAAAATGCTCAAAGCCGCTTCGGAAAACAAATTTGAAGCCGCCGCAAAATACCGGGACATCGCCGCCAATATCGACGCGGTTTTCGGTCATAAAAACCGGATTTTTGAGAATCCATCCCTGCCCGGGCAGCAATTCCCCCCCGGAGAAGCCGGCATCCGTGCGCTGGCACAGCGGCTCGGCTTGAAAACCCTGCCCCGCAAAATCATCTGTTTTGATATTTCAAATATCCTCGGCACGCTTGCTGTGGCGAGCATGGTCACATTCACCGATGGTAAAGCCGACCGGCAGGCATATAAAAGATTCCGGATAAAAACCGTTATGCAAAGCGATGACTTTGCGATGATGAAAGAGGCGGTTTCACGGCACTTTTCCAGACTGCTCAAAGAAAAACGCCCGCTTCCGGATCTGCTGATGGTTGACGGCGGCAAAGGGCAGTTATCCAGTGCCATTGATGCATTGATTTCCGTCAATGCTCCGGTGCTGCCGATCATCGGGCTGGCTGAACGCAATGAAGAGATATTTATCCCCGGCCGCTCCGAACCGGTCGTACTTGACCGGCACGATCACGCTTTGCGGCTGTTGCAAAGTGTCCGGGATGAAGCACACCGCTTCGCTATCACCTATCACCGCTCACTGCGGGAAAAACGGATTCAGGCATCTTTACTTGATGATATACCCGGGATCGGGGATATCCGCAAACGGCAGTTGCTCCGGGCATTCGGTTCTCTGGCAAGATTGCAGAAAGCTGATGCGGAAGAAATCAGCATCCGCGTGCCGGGCATCGGCAGAAATACCGCTGAAAAAATCGTACAATACCTTTCCAAATAACCATAAGGAGAAAGTATCATGATCAAAGTAGCACAATGCTGGGACGACGGAGTTCTCAATGACATCAAACTTACCGAACTCTGCCGCAAGTACAATGCAAAAGCCACCTTCAACCTCAATCCGGCTCTCCATCAAGCAAAAGAACGCCTCACCACCGGATGGCAGTACAAAGATACCGGTTACTGCCCGGGGAAACTGGCATGGAACGAAGTGACAAGCGTTTACGAGGGATTTGATGTTGCCTCCCATACCATGTGCCACTGCAACGCCGGTGTGGTGGATGACAAAGTTTTTCTTGCTGAAGCTGTCGGAGCAAAAAATATTCTTGAAGACCTCTTCCAGAAACCGTGTACCGGTTTTGCCTGGCCCTGCGGCAGATATACGCAGGAAACCGCCGATATGCTGCTGGCTGCCGGATTCACCTATGGCAGAACCACCCAATACACCGATACTGTCACCGCTTTTGAACATCCGATGATCCTGCACAGCAGCTGTCATCATCAGAATCAGAATTTCTGGCAGATTTTTGAAAAAGCCAAAACCACTGATCAGGTATTTTACTTCTGGGGACACAGTTACGAATTTATGAATGATGAAAAACTGTGGGCGGATTTTGAAGAAAAATTGCGCCGCTTGAATGAAGATCCCGAAGTGGTCTGGATCTCTACCACCGAATTGGTGAAATAATAAGTGTTTTGCATCATAAAACGCCCCGTATGCCCCCGTGGTATGCGGGGCGTTACTTCTTGGGGAAAATCAACGCCGTTGCACAGCAATAATGCGGCATGCGTTCATCCCACGGTCTGCGCGGGTGGAGCCGGGTATTATGAGAATTTTTGGGAATTTTTGAGAGATTTTGAGAGGTTTTGAGAACGCACAATATCTCAAAATCTCCCACAATTTCCCACAATCTCCCATGAAAACACAGCCCGCATACCACAGGCATAACGCTCTGTATCACACTCGCGCAGACTGCACAAGCCACCTTTTTTCGGAATGCGGCACGCAGACCGCAGAGCCAATACCAGTCGCATTATTGATGTCCTCTGTGGCAACTTCAACGCACGGGTGCGAGGCGGTTGCCGCCGAGCGCGCAGCCCGCATGCGAATATACTTTTGCCCGCTAAGAGCAAAAGCCGAGCAACAAAAGTTGCGAGGATGAGCGGAGGGCGAGCAATAAGCCGCGAGTGAACGGAAAGACTACCTTCGGTAGTCGCCCCGTGAACGCAGGCGCTGTAATCAAGTGGGCGGATCCCGATAGCTTTGAGGAGTAACGGGAAAGCCCGGAAAGAGGGGTCTGGGGAGAACAACCGGAGGTTTTCTCCCCGGTGTGCGGCACAGCATACCGTACAAATACAATCTACGCTCAGAATACTTGCAGGCTGCACAAAAAACAATTGCCGTTTATTTGGCTTGTGGTGACAGTTATCAGCGTTCAGTTTGCATGAGGGGATAGGCAACCGTTCCACGGTTTCCTCCCCTCACCCGCCCGGCGGGTTGCGGGGTGTCGCGCCGCTGCCGTTGTTGCGGCTTGATCGATGATATAGCGTTGGTTTGCGTGCCGCATTCCGAAAAAAGGTGGCTTGTGCAGTCTGCAAAGGTTCTGTTTGCATGAGGGGATAGGCAACCGTTCCACGGTTTCCTCCCCTCATACTCCCCAACCTTTACGCACACATTTTCCAAGCGGATTCAGTGCGACAGTTTCCACTACAGTATACGCCGGGTGTTCCGTG
>JAZSIZ010000154.1:0-4999 GCA_045534015.1 Victivallaceae bacterium
CCTACCGCTACGTCGGCCACAGCGCCACTGACAGCAGCAGCTACCGTACTCAGGAAGAGATCGAAGCCTGGAGAGAACAGGATTCCATCGCCGCCTTCCGTGCCAAACTGGTCAAAGGCAAAATCGAATCCGACAGTGCTTTCGATGCTTTCAATGAAGATATCAAAGAACGCATCACCCGCATCATGAAACTGGCTATCGACGAGAAAGTTTCTCCCCGTATCGATCCTGCCGGTGAACCCGATGCAATGCGTAAATACATGCTCTCCAACGAACATGTCGAGAAATTCGATGACCGTAAACCGGAAGTCTCCATGCCGCTGGAAGAGAACTCCAACCTCAAGAAAATCAAAACCAAAAAACGTTTCGGTTATGATGAAAACGGCAAAGAAGTTTCCAAACTGATGGCGTACAATATGCGTGACGCTCTCTTTGAAGCGATCATCAATAAATTCTACACCGATCCGACTCTGATCGCCTTTGGTGAAGATAACCGTGACTGGGGCGGCGCCTACGGTGTTTACCGCGGTCTGACCGAAGCGATCCCCTATCACCGCTTCTTCAATGCCCCGATCTCCGAAAGTGCTATCGTTGCAGCTGCTTGCGGTTATGCTCTGTGCGGCGGCCGTGCCATTCCGGAACTGATGTACTGCGACTTCCTCGGCTGTGCCGGTGACGAAGTTTTCAACCAGCTCGCCAAATGGCAGGCAATGTCCGCCGGCGTGCTGAAAATGCCGGTGGTTCTGCGTGTTTCCGTCGGTGCCAAATACGGTGCCCAGCATGCTCAGGACTGGACAAGCCTTTGCGCCCACATCCCCGGTCTGAAAGTCTGCTTCCCCGCTACTCCGTATGATGCCAAAGGTCTGATGAATGCCGCTTTGAGCGGTACTGACCCGGTGGTCTTCTTCGAGAGCCAGAAGCTCTACGACACCGCTGAATTGTTCCATGCCGGCGGCGTACCGGAAGATTACTATGAAATCGCCATCGGTGAACCGGACATCAAACGTGCCGGCAGCGATCTGACCATCCTTTCCATCGGTGCCACGCTCTATCCGGCAATGAAAGCCGCCAAAGAGATGAGCGAAAAATACGGTGTGGAAGCCGAGATCGTCGATGCCCGCAGTCTGGTGCCTTTCAACTACGATCTGCTGGTTGAATCCGTCAAAAAGACCGGTAGACTGCTGCTGATCTCCGATGCCTGCGAGCGCGGAAGCTTCCTGAATGATGTCGCTGCCAACGTGACCCGCCTGGCATTCGACTATCTGGATGCGCCCCCGGTCGTGGTCGGTGCCCCCAACAGCATCTCTCCGTGTCCGGAACTCGAACAGTTCTACTACCCGCAGGCTTCCTGGATCCTCGACGCAGTCAACGAAGCGATCCTGCCGCTGCCGGGTTACTCCGCCCAGATGAACTTCACCCGCGTGGAAAAACTGCGCCGCGCCAAATTGGGAATTTAAGTTATGAAAACTACTGCTGTAAGACTTTACGGCAAAGAAGATCTCCGGCTGGAAACTTTTGACCTGCCGGAGATCACAGATGCCGAAATTCTCGCTAAAATCACCAGTGACAGTATCTGTATGTCCAGCTTCAAAGCTGCCGAACAGGGTGCTGCCCACAAACGTGTTCCGGATGATGTTGCAGAAAAACCGATCATCATCGGTCACGAATTCTGCGGCGAAATCGTGCAGGTCGGTGCCAAATGGCAGAATCAATTCAAAGCCGGTCAGCGTTTTGCCATCCAGCCGGCGATGAACTACAAAGGTTCTCTGGCGGCTCCCGGTTACAGTTATCAGTACATCGGCGGTGATGCCACCTACATCATCATCCCCGAAGAGGTGATGCTCACCGGCTGTCTGCTGCCCTATAACGGCGATGCTTTCTTCTACGGTTCAGTTGCCGAACCGGTTTCCTGTGTTATCGGTGCGTTCCACGCCCAGTATCACACCACCAACGGCTGCTATGAACACAAAATGGGCATTGTTGAGGGTGGAAAAATGGCGATCCTCGCCGGTGTCGGTCCGATGGGACTGGGTGCGGTGGATTATGCCATCCACGGTCCCCGCCGTCCGAAATTGCTGGTAGTCACCGATATTGACGATGACCGTCTGGCTCGTGCGGCAAGTTTGTACACCGTGGAAGATGCCAAAGCCAATGGCGTTGATCTGGTATATTTGAATACCTCCTGTGATGATCCGGTTGCCAAATTGATGGAACTTTCCGGTAATACCGGTTATGATGATGTCATGTGCTTTGCTCCGGTGCGTCCGGTGGTCGAGCAGGGTGACAAAATTCTGGGTAAAGACGGCTGTCTGAACTTCTTTGCCGGTCCCTTGGATCCCCAGTTCAAAGCAGAATTCAACTTCTACAATGTCCATTACGCCTCCACCCACATCGTTGGTACTTCCGGCGGCAATACCGATGACATGAAAGAAGCCTTGAGTCTGATGGAACAGGGCAAGATCAATCCGGCTTGCATGATCACCCACATCGGCGGTATGGATTCTGTGATCGAAACCACGCTCAATCTGCCCAAGATCAAAGGTGGTAAAAAGTTGATCTATACCGGTATCAATATGCCGTTGACGGCGATCGCTGATTTTGCCGAAAAGGGCAAGACCGATCCGTTCTTCGCTGAATTGGCGGAAATCGTCGCCCGCCACAATATGCTGTGGAATGCGGAAGCAGAAAAAGCTCTGCTCAAACATTTCGGCGCATAATCAAGCGTTTGAGAGTACGGAACCGGAATTTTTCCGGTTCCGTACTTTTATCAGTTTCCGGCGGAAAGTGATAATGTGAAAAATGTCATTTTCCGCCGCAAAGTGATGAATAACAAGAGAATGATACAATGAATATGCTTCATCTTGCAAGTTTTACTAATATCTTTGATACACTTGGCTTCGGTATAATTGCCATGGTCATTGTCGGCACAAGCTGGTGTCTGGTGGGGTTGGTTATGGGGGATGCCCCCAAGAAAAAAGTGGATGTGGCAATGGTACAATTCTGGGGAGCGATAGTTTCCACCCTTGCCAGTTTGGTGATTCTCTTTTTTACCGGGGCAACTGCCGGTAATGTGCCGCAGAAATGGCTGCTGATCACACTGGCATTGTATTTTTTATCCGGATTTCTCAACTTTTTCATGCTGCAATTGATGTCCGGAGCGATGCAGTGCGGTCCCAATGGGATCATCTGGTCGATAATCCAGTCGGCGATGGTATTTCCCTTTATTGTCGGGATGATCTTTTTCAATACCGGTTCCGGAATGATGAAAATTATCGGAGTGATACTGCTGCTGGCGGCATTGATTGGATTCGGTATGGCAAAGGACAACAGCAGTAACGGCGGCAACAGATGGCGTTGGCTGTCGCTTCTGGCACTGCTTATCTGTGCAACACAGCAGAATCTGGCAACATTGCCGAGTTATTATGAGGAGTGCCGTAAAGTCGGCAGTGTATTTTGTACCATGTCAACCTCGGCGGGAGCGGTGGCAGCATCAGTGATTTTTACGCTGTGTACTCTTACTGCGGATAAGAAGCGGCAGCTGAAAGAGAACTTGACCAGCTGGAATTTGTGGAAATATGTGATCGCTTTGCAGGGCTTCAGTTTATTTACCAGTTATTTCCTCTTTTATCCCGGGATGTTCATTATGGGCAGAGAAGGATTGGGCATGCTGTGTTATCCGATGATGGTCGGTTCATGTATAGTGAGTTTCACTTTGAGCAGCATATTTTTGTTGAAAGAAAAAGTCAAAGCGATCCAGATCGCTGCACTGGTGCTGTGTATTCTGGGATTGGTCTGTCTGGGGCTGGATAAATTTATTTCATTCTGAAAAATTGGTAATGTCCCAAATTTTGTGAAATCCAAGCGAAAGGGGGATAAATGAACATTTCTGTGACTTATAAAATATATCACAGGAGTTGTGATTTTTTAACCAGACCTGCATGGGTCTGCTCCAACCGGCTTGTCGGGGCGCAGCTTTATGCGAAGCCTGATGGATGGATTGCGGAGGAAGGTCGGGTTTTGCGACGATCCTCCGTCGCTGAAGCTTTGGAGGACAGAGGTTCCCGATCAAGCACGCCCAACGGGGCGTGCGCGACAGCAGGCAACCCGCCCCGCGGGCGACTGTTGCGGCGCAGGAGCAAGGCGCGAGATTACCCGCAAGCCGCCGCCGTCGGTTAGATTTTTCACAAAAATCAGGACAATAATGAAAAATTCCGGTCAACATATACAGTTTTCAATTTAATTGCAGAAAAATTTGCATTTTTACCGGAAACAGATTATATTAATCCTGTGATAACATTTTTCAGGAGAGTCATACAGAAAGAACAATTAAAAACTGAATCCGCAGAATATAAGTTCTGCATAACTTAAAATTAAATAAGGCGTCCGCTCCAGAACTACCACTTCAAAAAATGACGTCAGCAAGACATATTCGATTGTGTTGCCAAAAAATTTGGCGGCTCATTTCGAAGTATGTGTTTTGCTGGCTGTGGTAGGCTTGGAGCGGGCATTCGTCGGAATGACCGCCTTTTTTGTGCCTTTATTTTTGCAAGAGGAGAAAAATAACAGACTGAAAAATTGATTACTGACAAATCACGAATATTCTGAAAACTTGTGTCCGCTCCTGATCTACCACATCAAAACGAACAAGTCAGCAGAAAACATCAGAAGTACAGGATAAAAATATACTTTTCCCTGCATGTTTTTTCGTACCCGGATTCTGTTTGTATTCCGGTGATGTTTTGCTGTGCAGATAAAACGGACACTTGGTAACAGGTGTCCGTTTTTTTGTATACAAAATCAGAGAAAGGCAAAATATGGGTAATGTCCCGAATTTTGTGAAACTGAAATGTAAATTTGCAAAAAAACGTAATTTTTAATGCATGAAACATATCACACAAGCAGCGATTTGTCAACTGGCAAATCACGGTTTGTTTTCTATCGGTGGATGCAGCGTGCGACAATGTCGGGTTTTGCGACGAGTACGCAGAGGGAGTATACG
>JAZSIZ010000037.1:0-3663 GCA_045534015.1 Victivallaceae bacterium
GGGATGAACCTGTTTTTTGCGAATATCTGAAGCAACACCCCGATAAAGCCAAAGAATATGCCGCTTTGAAAACCAAGTTGCAAAAACAATTCAAGCACGACCGCGACGCCTATACCGAAGCCAAAGGCGAATTTATCCGCAAATGCGTTAAAGCTGCCCGTAATATAAAATAACAGGAAACAGTTTTTTCTCATTGTGAACCCCTTTGACAATATTTCATATAAATATACACCGAAAACATATCAAATACAATCATTAAAAATTTTTTTGGTTCATCGACGGTTTGTGACAGAAATACGCAGGAAATCAAATAAAATAGAAAGCCGGAATTGAAAAAGACTGGAATTACACCTATTGTTTTATATCGAAAAAATTGTAGGGGGTAAGCAATGCCAGTCAACCTTGATCGTGAGTACTTCAAGTTAAAAATCTATCAACTGCCGGAAATTTCAAGCGAGAAATCTATATGAGTTTCTGTCATAAACCGTCGAAGAGGCAACTTTTATCACAAATTATCGTAAGAACTGTTTTGAGCAGGAAACAAAGGCAAGAAAAAAACCTCGTAAGTATTTCATTACGAGGTGGATAATTTGGTAGAGGCAGAACAAACTTGACTTATGACATCTCTACGCTCAAAATGGCAAAAGATTTTCAAATTTGATGATGATTTTATTTCAGAGAAAAATTCTTCCAAATTCTCGATCAAGCAGAAATCTTTGGTCGGCTGTTCATATTTCTGTAATCCGCTCTGCTCAAATTCAGCTCACTTGAATATGGCTAACGACTTTTTCTCTCCAAAGTTCTCAACATCTCTTCAAAGTCCTGACGGATTTGGGGGACTTCATCAATTCCGGCTGCCCTGCAGCACTCCAGAACGATTAAAAACAATCCGATAAATAAAACCGGAAGAAATATCCCCCACCAGATGATAAAAGACGCAGCAATCCCCCAGCCTGAAGCAAAAACACAAATTGCGTATGCCAGGTATTTATATTTCCCATTTGGTCCGAGAGAAATATGCAGGATCGTTTCCCCGTTGGCGGCATTTTCGCATTGAATAAATAAATCCCCCCGTGATGAATTCCGGGGAAACTTGAGCGGGGTAAGATGTAATGGATCATCCGGGTTACAGGAAAAAATCACCGTTTTACCCAAGCCGATAACAGCCTTAAATGCTTTCAGGGAGAGAATGTCGCCGGTTGCCGGACATTCTTTTTTCAGAACAGCTTTCAGTTCATCCTCCGAAAAAGTGGTTCTGATACAGTATTCCGCATAAGGCTGAAAGTATTTATCAAGAAGTTTCATTTTTTCCTTGCCGTTACTTGCCATGGATCATGTAAAGAACTTTGCCATTGCTTTTTTGCAAAGTGATTTCTGCAACGCCACCCAATCTTCGTCCGTGTAATGTTCCGGATATGGTTACGCTTTTATCATCAGAGCGGATAATTTTCCACGGTCGTTGTTTCAAAACCTGTTCACCGTAAACTTTAACCAACTCTTTTTCTGCAACTGCAATCAGTTTTTCTATGGAAAGTCCTTCAGCTTTGATCTCATTTACCGTAAATACTTCTCGTGTACAATCATCATTGCGAACATTTATAAACAGTGGATGAGAATAATCAGGAACGTTGAAAAATATTTCACAGCGGAACGGATTGAAAGTCGAAAAGGCTTGTACAAAACGACCATCGGCGGATAATTGTGAGATAACACTGTTATTGGTAAATTTGCAGTTGATTACCATTTTATCATCGACAAAAGCCGCAAGAAAAATCCCATCTGCCGTTTCACGGATGTAATAGTATTGGTTTTTCAGCGTCCGGAATAAAAATCCATTCTCTACTCGTTTAACCAGTTTTGCTGAAAGTTTCTTCTGCGGCAGATTTTTTGCTTCGGCAGATATTTTTGATATATCAAAAGGCATGGACAGTTCAGTTGGCATCACGATATTTCTGAATACCGGCTTGATCTCCTTTATTTGACCATTAACCGGTCTCAACTTGATATTTTTATGCAAATATACTGCGCTTCTGAAGTGTTTTTCTTTCAGGTAATAGCCTGCAAAAGCAGCCCGTGGAGTTATGGTAACAGCTGAAAAACAGTTAATTTTTTCTTCCGAAACCTCTCGGTGAAAACTGTGATTTAACATATGTTGTACTTGTGGTGTTCTGCCATGAACTTGCAGATCAAATGATAATGCAGATACTTCTAATTTATTTTGAAAGATCGAAACAAAATCAAAATCGGTCGGATCATAAGGTTTACCGGTATTTTTCCCGGTATATCCGGCAAAAAACACAAAGTAAAGTTTATGTTTGGGACTGTAAAGTGTGTATTGACGACACTTTAGCGGAGAAGATGCAGTAGCCCAACAGAGTGTAGAAAATATTTCAGATGAGCTGGTCACCTCTTCCAGTGCCATTATACAAAAAGGAAGAAACAATGTGATTATTGATATCAGAAGTTTCTTAAATGGATCATTCATCATAAATTTCCTTTGGGAAAGTATGTATGGGCGAAAACCAACCATCTCGCAAGTAATATATCATCTATTGCAAGCATTTACGACTGCAGTTCGGGACTATCATTCTTTAATATTGTACTTTTTTACAAAAAGTTTCAAATTGCTTTTGGCAATGTCGACAAATTCTTTGGGTTCCACTCCTGCGGCAAAAGCAGCTTCTGCCAGAGACAGGATTTGTTTATACCGTTTATATTGCTCCATTACAAGCTTTTGTCGCATCGCTTCCGGAAGATTTTTTGCATACAACATCCGGCGCATTATGAGAATTTCCAAATCAAGGATCGGTTGCAATCCAATTTTTCCCGCATCAAATTCCCGTTGATATGTGTCTAATTTCATAATGTGAGCAGAAATCATTTGCGGATAGTTTTTGTATATCAATTTTGAGTTTTCCGGTATTGACGGAAAATCTTTCGCATAACGCCAATAATCCGGAACATTTATCTTTTTCAGAAAATTTTGCATAACCAGATCTTCATAACTCATAGCATTGGCATATTTCTGTAATATATGTTCCGGAACTTGCAATTCCAGACTCAATTCGCCACAAAATTGCTCAAGCGTTTTACCGTCAGCAAGTGAAGTTGTTTTCCATGTCATCAGGACAACTTTCCTGCCCGGAAACAAAATCTTGCTTGACGTAAGATTAAATATTCTTGAAACATTTTCAACTCGCGAGAATTCATATTTTATATGAGAAGAGCAAAAAGCAATCTTTCCGGGAGAATATTTCCAATCAAAAGCAATAGTTTTCTGCAAAGGGATTTCAGTCCTTTTTACAGAGTTCCCATAGCGCAAGATCAAAAAAAGTTTACTTCCATGAAATGGAAATCCGGCGGAATATTTCAAGTCGTATTGCCATCCCTCTTTTGATCGTGTGATTTTGCAATCTGCAAAAGGCTGAACTGCCGTTTCCGCAAAAATTTTCGACGTAAAAAATAACAGTGAACAGAAAAGCAGAAATTTGATTTTTTTCATATTTATTCCTCCATGACGAAAAGTTAGTGTCAAAATTCTTTAACACACATTCCTTTAATTATTTGATAATCAATACATTAATTGCAAAAACTGCAATTTCCTTATATTTTTTTCTAAAAAAGGGTGACAAAAGAGCCACTTTGTTGTAAATTATCTTGTCC
>JAZSIZ010000006.1:0-15852 GCA_045534015.1 Victivallaceae bacterium
TGTCGCACGCTGCATCCACCGATAGAAAACAAACCGTGATTTGACAGTTGACAAATCGCTGTTTGGGTGATATGTTTCATACATTGAAAATTATGTTTTTTGCAAATTTATATTTCAGCTTCACAAAATTCGGGACATTACTTTTTCAGTCAGTGGTGATAAGAACCGCCATTGAGCAGATTCAATGCCCGGTAGAGCTGTTCGAGAAAAATCATCCGTGCCATTTCATGGGTGAATGTCATCCGTGATAATGACCATAACCGGTCGGCACGCTGTTTTACTTCCGGAGCAAGACCGAATGGACCACCGATAATAAAGGTCACTTTGCGGTCAACACCGCCTAAAAAATCGGAAAATTCTCTGGTTGACAATTCTTTTCCCTCTTCAGAAAGAGCGATGACCAGAGAGTTTTTGTCTTTGTCAAGTTCCCGCACAATGGCTTTGCCCTCGTTGGCACAATTGGAATCCGGCAAAATTACCACTTCACATTTGCCGTAGGGATTTATTCTGTTGAGAAACTCCTGACAACGGCTGTCAAACAAACGGTCGCGCATCTTGCCGATGGCGACCAGTTTTACAAAGCGTTCATATTTTGCCATGGATCAGGAGATCCGCGGTTCGGTTCTGGCTTCCGGAGTTTCCTTTTTGATCTCCCGGGTCATCCATTTGGAGTTGCGCATGGTTATCCAGCTGTAAACACAGACCCAACTCAATGCCAGCAAATTGAAAATTCCGACAAAGAATGCCAGAGAAGCTTTCAATGGTCCCTCTTTTTCAGCGTAGAGCATCGCCGGGATCGTTGCCCAGAGCCAGGTGATGGAAAAGGTGTAAGCACCGAGCATCGGCAGCGTGTAAGGCGCAAAAACGATCATCCACAGAAGAATCGGGATCGAGAGCAGCGGCAGCAGCAGACCGGCAAACTGACCGATGAGGATGCACTGCAAAATTGCGGTGCGGAAATCTTTGGGGAACGCACGGAAAAAGTGACGGAGCATCAGCAAACCTTCACGCACATCTCCCCGTGTCCAGCGGATCAGGGTGCGGCAGAGCTGGGGATAGTCAGTCGGTACGTTGGTGGTGATCTGGGCTGTTTTCTGAATGACCACATGGTAACCGTGGCGCAGCAGAATGCTGGTCAGGGCACGGTCTTCACCGATGTGTGAAGGCACTCCGCAGAATGTCTGGTTGAGCCATCCGTCAAGATGACCGATCAGAGCTTCTTTGCGGAATGCACTGATCGCACCGGGGGAACAAAGCACTGAACCTGCGGCACTCTGACCGCAACGGAGAAAATCACAGCTGAAAACGAAGAATATATCCAGCATTTTGGGAATGAAGCCATCGTTGATATTGGCGACCCGCACTGTTCCGGCTGAACCGCCGACTTTTTCATCGGCAAAGGGCAGGATCAGGTTGTGGATGGTATTTTCCTCTACGATGGAATCGCTGTCAATGGTGATGACAATGTCATATTTTGCTTCGTGGAATCCACGGTGCAGTGCCGCTTTTTTTCCGCCGTTCTTTTCCAGATCGATGACTTTGATGCGGTTGCCGGATTCTCCGGCAACCAGTTTGATCCAGTTGATAGTGTCATCTTTTGAACCGTCATTGATCGCGATGATCTCCATACGGTCAGCAGGATAATCACTTTTCAGAAGACTGCGGAGAGTGTCTGCCACTGCACTGCCTTCATTGTACGCCGGAACCAGTATGGTACAGCCCGGAAGCGGTTTGTCGGATTTCCATTCTGTGACCGGTTTGTAAAAGCAGACAAGAATCGTCTGGAAAAGCATGAATAAAGTAGTCAGCACTGCAATGGTCAAACCGAAATAAAAACCGAAACCGATACCGAAACGCTCCAAACTGTCCATGATCCGGACAAGCGATACCTGATAACAGATGAACCATGAAAGACCACCGAAAACCAGCATGAAAAGAATCAATTTCAGAGACTTTATCCAATCATTCTGCTTCATTTGAATTTCTCCGTGAAATTTATTTCTGCAACATAAAAATTATTTTATATAATATATCACAGAACGAGTGTTTTTTCAAGTTGGTAATCAGCTTTTTGTGAAAAATTTTCCATTCCGGCAGATGAGGATGCCGCACTCGTTCTGTGCGTGTGTGAAATGCCGTTTTTCAAGCGTGAAAATGACATTTTTTCTGCAGAAAATCAATCAGTTTTGCTGCGGAATCCTGCGGCAGATACGCTTTGCCGTCAGCCGATGCTTCAGCTGATATTCCGGCATAAATATTGCGGTCGGCAATGGCGGCAATGGCATTGACCCACTCCCGGTCTGTCGATACCAGAAAACCGTTGTGTCCGTTTCTGATCACCTGACAGTTTGCGCCCACCGGCGAGGCGATCCCGGGGATCCCGGCACGCAGATAGCAGATGAGTTTGTAAGCTGATTTGCCCCGGGCAAACGGAGTGTCGGGCAGGGGCATGATCCCGGCATGGGCACGGCTCAAAGCATCGGCTTCATTTTTTTCCGACCACGGGATAAGCTGGCAATCCACCCCGGGGATAGTGCTGTTTCCGCCGACGATAAGCAGTTTGAAATCAATTTTTTCCGCTGCCATCTGCAATGCTTCTGCCCGTTCCAGCAGAAACTTGCAAGTAACCGGGGTGCCGGTCCAGACGATTGTCAATCTGTCGCTTTTCCGGAGACCGGGTTTTATTTCCTCCGGAGGGACTGTCGGCAGCAGCAGGACATTGCTGTTGTATGCAGAAAATTTCTCTTTCAATACCTCATTGGCGGTGATGATACCAACGGCATTGGTGATCAATTGCGGATATTTATTTTTCAGAACCGGCAGTTTGGCATAGTGCAGATCGACGGCATCATCGAAGTTCAGTACATAGGGGTGATTTTTGAGGAAACTTTTTTCCATGCACCACGGCAGAAACGGAAACAATTCATATTCTGCCAGCAGCGGCGTGCCGGGGGGAAGCTGTCTGAAAAAACGGCGGCGGGCGGCAGCATATTTCAATACGGAAAAAATATTTCTGCCTTTGCCGGCATAAAGAGTGTGCAAATATGCATCATCGAAAAAAGCCTGACGGCTAACTTCAAAACCGGCAGTTCGCAGGTATGGAAGAAACTGCGTGAAGCGCAGTCTGCTGGAAGCTCCAAGATCGCTGTATCTGGTCAGTATGCCGAGTTTCATAAAGCTTTTATCCTTATTGTGCCGTCGGCGAAACGCAACTGCATTTCCGTTCCCGGCGGAGCATCGTGACTGCTGTATATCACATGTTTTTTATCGGCGGTATAGGTGATCGTATATCCGCGTTCCAGCTGGCGCATCGGATCGAAAACAAAGAGTTTGGCTCCTGCAGTTTTCATTGAATTTGCCGCCATATCCATTTTCTGCTGCAAATTATCTGTAAAAACTTTCTCATGGTATTGCAGATACTCATCTGCCCGGGAAAGTTTTTCCAGCATCTTTGCTTCAAAAATATTCTCTTTTTCCTGTACCCGGGCGACCATTTTTTCCCACAGCCTTACCGGAGTGTAGTCGGTCAGACGTTTTTCAATATCTGTGCATAGAGCCTGATTTCTGGTCATAAGCAATTCAAAACTGCGGTCAACAGCAAGCGAGGTGCGCTCCAATCCGGCGGTAATATCAGCATAATTGGCGATCACCAGTTCTGCCGCCGCCGATGGCGTCGGAGCCCGCAGATCGGAAACAAAATCACAGATGGTAAAGTCGATTTCATGACCGACAGCACTTATTACAGGGATTTTACTGGCAGCGACGGTGCGGGCAAGTTTTTCATCATTGAAACACCACAGATCTTCCATGCTGCCGCCGCCTCTGGTGACGACAATGACATCAACTTGGCCGTTTTCCGGATCATCTTCACCGTTGAAAAAACGCACTCCGGCTGCCACCTGTGCCGCAGCTTCACTGCCCTGAACCAGTGCCGGATATATTTTTACTGTAACCCCGGGGAATCTGCGGAAAAGTATCTGCAGAAAATCCCTGATCGCCGCTCCGGATGGACTGCTGACCACACCGATAGTTCCGGGAATGCGGGGTATCGGCTTCTTGCGTGCCGGATCGAAAAGTCCCTCTGCGGCAAGTCTGCTTTTTACTTCCTCAAATTTCTGTTGAAGCAATCCGATGCCGGCGGGACGCAGTTTGCGTACGACAAATTGATATTCCCCCCGGACATCGTAAACGGAAAGGCTTCCCCATACTTCGACGACAGTGCCGTTTTTTATTCCCAGTTTGCGGCATTGTTCTGCTCCGCCGAACCAGCAGACTTTGATTTGACTGCGTTCATCTTTCATCTGGAAATAGACATGCCCCGATCTGTGTATCAGCATCGAGGTCGCTTCGCCGCCCATCCAGAATGGCATGAAACTGCCTTCGATGGTCTCTTTGATCATCCGGTTGACTGCGCTTACGCTCCAGATGGGATCTGCTTTATTCATCAGGATACCGCCGGGCGGATGTAGCACATTTTATCTGCATCATTATCGAAATCTCCGGGGTGTTCCGCCAGAGCGGAAAGATCCGGTTCAACTGTGCCAAATGGAATATTATCAAGAAGTTTGCCCAAAACATCCGCTTCTGCTGCGAATGCGGCAAGTTTCCGTTGATCATTACGGAAAAATTCCTGTGCCTGTGCGCCATTGAGTATCAATTCTTCTCCGGTGGGACGCAGTGAGCCGTTGACTTTTTCCACCCCGAAACAGAGCAGCTCTTTATTTCTGCCGTCGTAGAGGATGCCGCACTTTTCATTTTCCTGCAAATCAAGACATTTTGCCAGAGCCAGTGCGCCGGGAACACAGCGGAAGCGGATCGCCGGATTTCCCGCTGCCCAACCGGCACCGAGAGCGGCAACCACCCGCAGAAAGGTGAAACTGCCGGGACCGGCTCCGAATGTCCATACCCGGACATCTTTGAGTGTCACGTTGCATTCTGTCAATTCATCAACGACAAAACCGGGAACCTGTGACGCATCCCGGGGATGCATTTCCTGATAAGATTGCCGGAGCAGTTTCCGGTCATCAAAGAGTGCAAAAGCCAATTTGCCCGGTTGCGGATCAAGTATTCCATGCAGCATTTTTATTTTCTCCCGTTGCGGTCAACCGATGATACGGTCGATCAGTTCTTCATCTGTAAGTGCTTTGCGGAAATCATAGACCTGACCGTCTTTTATGACCGCTTCGGCGGGCATCGGGCGCAGATTGTAGACCGACCCCATGGAGTAGCAGTAAGCTCCGGCATTTTTAACTGCCAGAATATCGTATTCCCGGATTTCAGGCAGTTCCCGCTGTTCAGCGAAACGGTCGCCGGTTTCGCAGATATTGCCGCATACATCGTAAACGGCTGTTTTCCCGTCCGGATTGGAAAGATTTTCGATTTTATGATATGCTCCGTAAAGCACCGGACGGATCAGCTGGGGAAATCCGGAGTTGCATCCGGCGATGGTGCGGGTGCGGTTGTGTTTTATGGTATTGACTTCCATAAGCAATGTACCGCACTGGGCAGAAAGATATTTTCCCGGTTCAAAGCGCATGAGCAGTTCTTTGCCGTATTCCGCACAGAAGCGATCGAATTTTTCTGCGATCTGTCTGCCCATACTGACATAATCTATTTCAGCTTCGTCATCTTTGTATGGTACTTTGAAGCCGCCGCCGAAGTCGAGGAACTCCAATTCGGGGAAGCGGTCACGGGTGGCGATCGCCATCAGATTATCCATACTTTTCAATACGCTTTCGGCGTGCTGCAGACCGCTGCCGGTGTGTTCGTGCAGACCGGTTATGTGCAAATTTCCTTCTGCGGCTATGGCAGCTGCCTCATCAGCACTTTCCAGAAGAATGCCGAATTTGGTCAGATCACCGCCGGTCATGGTCTTTTCGTTGTCTCCATCGCACACATCCGGATTGAAACGCAGACATATTTTTGCACCCGGATGGCTTTTTGCACACTTTTTCAGACGGGAAAGCGAACCGATGTTTACGGTGACACCGCTTTGCATCACCCGGTCAAATTCAGCATCGGTCATGTTGTTGGCAGTGTAAATTATCCGGTCGCAGGAAAAACCCAGCTTCAATGCCAGAGCAACTTCTCCGGGGCTGACGGCATCGATATTGGCTCCGGCATCTTTGAGCAAAGTCAGCAGAGCCGGATTGTAATTTGCTTTGAGAGCGTAATGCACCCGCAGTGCCGGATGGGGGATGAAGCGGAATAATTCATTGTACTTTTCCAGCATCATATCGCCATCATAAACGAAAAGCGGAGTGCCGTAATTTTTTGCCAGTTCAAGAAATTTGCTGTTGCTGATCATAATTGTTGTCATTTCCTTTGAGGATTATCTGCCCTGAATGGATTTATCCGGTTGAATACGTCTTTCATGTGCCGGAATGATATAGGTTGAGAATGAACATTTGGGGATGATCTCCTGAGTCAGGTCATCATCGTAGCGGAATTCCAGCTGTCTTCCCCGTGTCCGCCATGTTATTCTTGCTGTTCCGAAGCGGTCGCCCCGGTAATCGATTTTCACCATCGGTTCGCTTTGTATGGCATCCCGGTATTCAGTTCTGGTGATGATCCTTTTATCCAGATTGGTTTTGAGTGCCGCCCGGCTGATGATGATCAGATGATCGATCTGTTTTCTGCTTAAAGGTTCATACATATTGCCGTCAGTTCCTGCGACTTTTGTAGCACACGAACAGAGCATCAACATGGCGGAAAGTGCGGAAAAAAGTTTGATGATCTTCATAATAAACCTTTTGCTATTTTTTCAACCTGTGATAAGTTATAAGCTGATTCAACCATTCATTCAGGGCATTCCAGTAACGTTCCTGTGCTTCCGGCAGCGGGCAGTTATCCACTCCGGAGGCGACCAGATTTTCCAGAAACTCATTCTGGTTCTGGTTTGCTGATTCCGGCAGCATGCCGTTTTCGCAGAGGAATGTGGTTTTCAGAACCACGGAACACTGTATGAGATCCCACGGCTCATGACCGCAGTCAAAACCGGCGAGATTGGCGAGTACAGCCTTGGTGACTTCATAAGTGTGGATAAGAACTTCACCGTGAGTGTTGGCAAGGATGAAATCTGCGATCTTCACTGCCATGCGGTAATTGCGGCTGTTTCCGGCAAGAGCGGAAAAGTCGTTCAGCGTTTCCAGATGCTTGGCATTGAAAATATCTTTGCCGCTCAAATCATCTTCAAATTCCACTTCCACTTCCCTGAAAATGTCTGCTTTCGGAGCGGATTTTTCCAGAGACTGCCCCCCGTGCAGAACGAAAGAGAGCTTGCCGTAATCGGGACTCAATCCCTGCAGCAGCAGGGCTGATTCCCGGTACGGAATTTTTTTCAGGATGAGAAATGGCGAGGAAACGATCACTTCCCTTTTACTCCCCGAGCTGTTTTTTCAATTCAGCGACCACCATGCCGGGATTGGCTTTGCCCTTTGTGGCTTTCATCACCTGACCGACAAAGAACTGCAGGATCTTGGGATTGCCGGCACGGTATTCTTCAAGCTGTTTGGTAAAGGTATTGAGTACCTCGGTGACAGCTCCGGAAATCGCGGAAGTGTCGCTGACCTGCGCCAGACCTTTTTCATCGATAATGGTATCGGCATCTTTACCGGTTTCAAACATGTCGGTGAAAACATCTTTGGCGATCTTGCCGTTGATTTTTCCGGAATCGATGGCATTGATCAAAGTGGCAAGCAATTGCGGAGTGATTTTGCATTCATTGACATTGATCCCGGCTTCTCCGGTGAGAGCAAGCAGAGAGGAAATGATCCAGTTTGCTGCCTGTTTGGGAGTCTTGACCAGTTTTGCCGCTTCGTCAAAATAGGCGGCAAGCAATTTATCGGCGGTGAGGACTCCGGCGTCATAGGGGGTAAGACCGTAGTCATCCACGAACCGCTGGCGTTTGGCTTCCGGAAGTTCCGGCAAGGTGGCACGGATGGCTTCGATCTCTTCATCGGTAAACGTTACCGGCATCAGATCCGGTTCGGGGAAGTAACGGTAATCATGGGCGGATTCCTTGGTGCGCATGAGGTAGCTTTCGCCGCGGTCATCATTCCAGCCGCGGGTCTCCTGTTTCAAAACCACTCCGGCATCGAGCAATTCTGCCTGACGGTCGATTTCAAATTCGATGGCACGGTGGACGGCACGGAAACTGTTGAGGTTTTTCAATTCGATTTTTGTACCGAATTCTTTCTGACCGACCGGACGCAGAGAGATATTCACATCGCAGCGCATCTGACCTTTTTCCATGTCGCAATCGCTGATTTCTCCGAAACGCATGATCTCTTTCAAACGGTTCAAATAGGCATAAGCCTCATCGGCACTGCGCAGATCCGGTTCGCTGACGATCTCCATAAGCGGCACACCGGCACGGTTGTAATCCACTCCGGAATCGTGATGGAAATGGGTCAGTTTGGCGACATCTTCTTCCAGATGGATACGGGTGATGCCGATATCCTTATCCGGCAGTTCTTCGCCGGAAAAACCGGTTCCGGAAAGGTGGATCTTTCCGGCGGAACAGAAAGGCAGATCATACTGGGAGATCTGATAATTTTTCGGCATATCCGGGTAAAAGTAGTTTTTGCGGTCGAATTTGCTGAATTTGGCAATGGAGCATCCGGTCAGCAGGCCGGCTTTTACCGTGGCAAAGATCGCCTCTTTATTCGGAACCGGCAGTACCCCGGGATACCCCATGCACACCGGACATACATTGGTATTGGGTTCCGCTCCGAATGCATTGGCACAGGAACAGAACATTTTACTGGCGGAACGCACCTGTGTATGCACTTCCAGCCCGATTACAGCTTCATATTTCATCATACTACCCCAATTTGTATTTTTGTTGACAATACTATTGCATATAATATAACACTGCTGAAAGCTTTTATCAAGATGTTCAGCACTTTTTTTATTGTACAGCAGCAGGACGTATAAACGGCGGAGTTATTTTTCCGGCAGAGTTTCTTCATAACGGATGAGCCGTTTCCCGTGGATGTCCGGGAACATGCCGTCTTCCTGATATTCCGGCTGCAAATTGACCTTGCCGCCACCGGAAGGCAGATCGATGGCAAAAGTCGGGACTGCCAGCGAAGAAAGCCGGGTGCGGAATTGGCGCAGAATATCCAGACCGCATTCGATCCCCGTGGCATAGTGACGGACTCCGCGAACCGGATCGACATGGAAAAGATAGTGCGGTTTGATGCGGTTCGCTGCCAGTTTCCGGAAAAGTTCTTCGAGGATCGCGGCATCGTCATTGACTCCTTTGAGCAGTACGGTCTGGTTGAGGACCGGCACTCCGTGACTGCTCAATCTGGCACATGCCGCCATGGATTGCGGTGTGATCTCCCGGGGGTGATTAAAGTGAGTAACGATCCACACTCCCGGAATATCCGCCAGCAGTTTGCCATACTGTGACGAACCGACTTTCTGCGGGCAGACAACCGGCATTCTTGTGCATATCCTTACGGTGTCGATCGAGGGAATATCTTTGATTTTCCGGATCATTTTCAGCAGCCACTCGGGGGGAAGCATCATCGGATCTCCGCCGGAAAGCAGCACGTCATGGACTTCCGGATGGGCGGAAAGATATTTTACGATCACCGCCAATTGACCTGAATCAATATTTTTCAGCACGTTTCCGTGCGCCCATTCCCGTTTGCGGAAGCAGAAGCGGCAGCGCATGGCACATGCTCCGGTGGTCAATATCACCACCCGGTCGGGGTAACGGTGAATGAGGCGCGGAACCGGCATTTGTTCCTCTTCTGCCAGAGGGTCGAAACTTGAATTTTTGTCATCCAGTTCGGCGATTTGCGGAAATGCCTGCAGGGCAATCGGATCATGTTCAAAATTTTCCGGATCGATCAGCGACAGATAGTAATCATTGAGGATAACGGGATATTCGGCTTCAACTTTGTGCATCTCATCGGTGACTTTCAAGCCGATAAATGCCATGGCATCGGCACAGTTTGTGAAAAATTTCATATAAAAAAAGACCTTTCCGGATTTTGTATTTTCTCAAATTTAATATAGCATTCCGTGAAAGATTTTTCCAGTCGCCGCAGGTGCATATACGGTAAACTCCTGCACCGGATGGAAAAAAAGGGGGCAATACGTTTTTTTGTCATTATCAATACAACTTTTATCCATCCGGAATAATGCATTTTGGTGTATAATATAGATAACTGTATTTCATAGATTCATACATTGCTGTCAAAAAGAGAAAGGAATGAGCAGACATGAGAAAACTTTTTTGCCTGTTTGCAATTTTGCTGACTGCTGCAGTTTTTGCGGAAGCTCCGGTTTTTAAGAACGGGGACTTTTCCGAAAAAACCACGGTCGGTCTGCCCCGTTTCTGGCGGGTGGTTACTAAAGATGTGAAAAATATTCAGGTTTTCGATTCCGGCAGCGGTAATGCCGTGAAAATGATGCCGCAGGAAAAGGAACGGATGTTTCTTATCCAGTACCCCGGAAAATTGGTTCCGGGAAGCCGTTATAAAGTAAGTTATGAAGTAAAAAGTGCAAAGAAGACTTTGCACCGGGTCTATTTTGATTATCGTGACGAATTCGGCAAACTGCGCTGCAATGACGGTTCATGGAACTCCACTGCGCAGGATTGGACAGCCCAGAGCTTTACATTTCTCTATCCTGCCAAAGCTTCCGGCGGTTATCTGGTGCTGAATCCTGACGGCGGCGGCGAAGTGGAATTCCGCAATGTCCGTTTTGAACTTGCTCCTGACGGCAATGTTTTGAAAAATCCGGATTTCTCCCTTTACAACATCAAAGGGGAACTTAAAAGCTGGGGTGTTATCGGTAAAGGTTTCACGCTTACGGCGGCGGATAAAGTTCTGCGTCTGGGAACCGGTGCAAACGGCAAGGCTTCTCTGGCAGTTCAGTGGGATATTCCGGTCGTTCCCGGGCAGAATTATAAAATCACTGCCGAAGTGCGTGGAAAAACCCCGGGAGCCATCCGTATTTATGCCGAGTGGCGCATTCCCGATCCTGCCAATCCCAAAGGCAAAGGCAGATTGACCTCATACGGCGGCTGGTGGCGCAAGGTCGGTACGCAGTGGCAGAAAGACAGCATTGAGATCAAATATCCGGAAAACGGCAAAGGTGCGTATCTGATTCTTTCTGCAAAAGATACTGAATATGTAGAATTCCGCAATGTGAAAGTTGAGGCTGTCGATAAAAATGCTCCGGCGGCAGCGGCTGCTCCGGTTGAGGGAAAACCGGAAGCGAAAAAAGCGGAAAAAACTGAAGCTGCCGCTGCGGTTCCGGCAGATGGCAACCTGATCAAAAATCCGGCTTTTGAAGTCAATGAAAAAGGCAGAATTTCTGATTGGAGCAAAATTCAGGGCGGCATGGAAAATGTTGACGGTGCTTTGCGCCTGACCGGTGCGAATGGCAAACCTTCAGTTATCGCCCAGTGGGACATCCGGATCGAACCGGGCAAAAGCTACAGGATCTCTGCCGAGGTCAGGGCTTCGGCTCCCGGAGCTTACCGCATGTACAGCGAGTGGCGCATGCCTGACCCTGCCAATCCCAAAGCCAAAGGCAGACTTTCCTCCTACGGCGGCTGGTGGCGCAGTGTGGGTACAACATGGAAAAAAGAATCTTTCACGGTCAATATCCCGGCGGAGGCCCGCAGTGCTTATCTGGTGCTTTCCGGCAAGACTGCGGAGTATGTTGAATTCCGCAATGTGCGGATCGAAGAAACTGCAAGTTCGATTCCGCCGCAGGCAGTTCTCCCCTGGGGAAAGTGGAAGATCACCGATACGGCAAAATTTTCGGTTGACGCCGGTAAAGCGGTGTTGACGATCACTCCGGTCAACGGTAAAAACGGTGTAGTCACGCTGGAAAATGTGCCGGTCAAAGCCGGACAGCGTTATGCATTTAATTACACCATTCAGGGACAGGGGAAAGCCGGATCGGATACCGGTTTTCACCCTTTTCGCATTTCGGTGAAAATTCCCGGGGTGACCGATGACGGCGGAGCATGGGATGATACCCAGAATGGTATCCGCAACAAGGGCATTGAATTTACCGTTCCTGAAAAAATTTCCGGCGATAAAGCGGTGATCAAAATCGAAACCACCACCCGCGGAGCTGTGAAATTCTGGGGATTTGAGTTGAAAGAATTGCCCCCGAAACCGGCGGAACCGCTCAAAGTGGCGATGCTTTCTCCATTCTTCCGGGATACTCTTTTTTCCGGAAGTACGGAAAAAGTTATTGCCGCAGAGATTTTTGCCGACGCTGCTTCCGCCACGGTGGAGTTGCTTGATGCCAAAGGTAAAAAGATCGATTCTGAAAAAGCTGTTTTGAAAAACGGTAAAGGAACTTTTTCCATTCCGGCAGATAAATTGAAAGAGGGCGTTTACACTTTGAAAATTTCTGCTGTGGTCAACGGGAAAAGTGCCGTTGTTGAACGCAAGATCAGTAAATTGGCAAAGAGGGCAAATTACACTTCATTCAATGGAAAATACTTTGTGGTCAACGGTGAAAAATTTGTGCCGGTGCTGTGCTGGACGATCGCCGGAACTTCCAGCGACCAGAGCGATGAACAGATCGAAAGAGGCTTTTACCATGCGGCAAAAAATGGTATAAACAGCATGATTTTCCGGGTTGGCAGCAGTGAAGCGGCGTTGCGTTATCTGAATGCCGCACAGAAATACGGTATGAAACTTTTTCTTGCCACCGGCAATGCGCCCTCCGGCGATTCCAACACTGTTGCTTTGTGGGAGCATAAGGTTTTCGAGCTGCTGACTGATGAAGTACTCCGTCATCCGGCGTTATTCGGATATTTTCTGGTGGATGAACCCTATTGGCGGGGAATCCCCAGTTCCGGTTTGATCGCTTCATACAAGGTGCTGAAAGCGATCGACCCTTACCGTCCGGTATGGATCAATGCTGCTCCGCGCGGTTCGGTGGAAGTTCACGCTGAATACAGCAAGGCTGCCGACATTTACGGTGTGGATGTTTATCCGGTCGGTTCTCCCGGACACTCCGGTCTGGAGGATAAAGGTCTTTCCAGTATCGGTAAATATGTCATCCGCATGGATAAAGCCTGTGGCGGCAACAAGCCGATCCTGATGGCTCTTCAGGGATTTGCCTGGGGCGTTTACAGCGGCAGAAAAGCACTTTATCCGACCTTTGAAGAGTTGCGTTTCATGACTTACGATGCGATCACTTCCGGTGGTATCGGTGCATCTTACTGGGGTACACAGGATGTGCATGATGCCGGATTTTACAACGATGTGCTTTATCCGGTTACCCGTGAACTTATGCAGATTTCCGGAATTCTTGCTGCTGACAAGGTTGTCCGGGTGGAAAGCTCTGTTCCGGCAGTGCATACTTTTGCAAGAGTTGTTGACGGAAAAATTTATGTGATTGCGGCAAATACCGGCAAAGTGGCGGTGAAAGCGACTTTGAGCGGTGTGAATAATGGTAAATTGACTGTGGTCAATGAGAAGCGTTCCGTCAAAGCTTCCGGCGGCAGAGTGACCGATGATTTTGCTCCTTATGCGGTTCATATTTATGCTGAAGGCGATCTGCCGGCTGCTGTGCATCATGCTCCGGCGGCTGACAGTGCTGCTGAAGCAAAGGGCAATCCGGTATTTTCTTTCATGAAAGAGAAGCTTTCCCGTGTGCCTTACAGCGGCAAAGCCTGCTGGCTGTGGGTGAAAGGTCTGGAGCGTACGCCGTTTTCCAAAGCGTTTCTTGCCAAAGAATTTTCTCTTGACAAACCGGTGAAAAAAGCTGAATTGATCATTTCTGCCGACGATACTTATGAAGTGTGGATCAACGGCAAAGCGGCAGATAAAGATTATCCGAAAAGCGGAGTGTGGAACCTTGCCGATGTGATCGATGTGACCGGATTTATCAGGCAGGGCGGCAATATTATCACCATCGCCGGTGCTGACGGCGGAGTGGTTCCCTGCGGTGTGATCGCCGATCTGCGTATAACTTTTACCGACGACAGTGAAGCGCGCATCGTCACTGACGGCAGCTGGAAAGCCAATGGCAGCAAAGTTGCCGACTGGCAGACTCCGTCTGTATTCCGCAAGTGGAATAATGCTTCTGTGGTTGCTCCCTACGGTACCGGACCGTGGGCAAACAATATGAAAATGAAAAACGCCTCGAAATAACCCCAAAGAAAGGAACGTCAAAAATGAAAAAGTCCTCATCCAATTGGATGAGTGTAAACCACAGAGGGTTTACACTTATTGAACTTCTCGTAGTCATTGCGATAATCGCCATTCTGGCGGCGATATTGCTTCCTGCTCTCAACTCCGCCCGTGAGCGCGGACGCTCTGCCAGCTGTATCAACAACCTGAAGCAGGTCGGAACCGCAGTCCAGCAGTATGCCAGTGCCTGGGATGATTATCTGCCGACGATTTGTTACTTCAGCGGTCAGGGACCGCTGATGGGAAACAAACACTGGTATATGTGTCCGGAATTTATGCAGCTGCTCGGCTACAGCGGTACAAATTTCAGTAATCCCAATCTGGCAACGATCATTTGTCCTTCCGATCCTGATCCTTATGGTGACAGTGCTACTTCAAAGATCACTTCATATTGCGGTAATGCTTATTTCGGCTGGGGATGGAATGCAAAGCGTTTCAAAATCGTTCAGTTGGAAAATCACTCATCCACGATGGCTTTTACCGAGGGCAATAACTTTTATGTTACTGCTTCTGCCAACACTGCTTTGTGTCCCTATGAAACGACTTTGGAATACCGCCACAATGACAGTACCAATCTGGTTTATCTTGATGGTCATGCCGGCTCGATAAAAGAAGAAGAAGTTCCGGATAGTGCTACTGATTATTTCTGGAACAACAATTAATATTTTCCTGCTGTTTCTTTCCCGCACCTCCTTTTCCGGGGGTGCGTTTTTTATGCCCGGAGTTAAACTTCCGGAAATTCAGGAGATTATCGGAGAATAACTGGCAAAGAGGATTGAAAAATCTTTTCATGCAGTGTATATTACACTAACAGGAGTAAAACACGATGAAAGATATTACCAGTTACGTTTTCAGTTTTGAAGAACTCATACAGGGAAATTTTCTGTATGTGGATAAAAGTGAATATATTTGGCAGCTGATCCGTCCGAGCAGTGCCGGATATTTTCTTTCGCGCCCGCGCCGCTTCGGTAAATCTTTGACCGTTTCCACCTTGAAAGCGGTTTTCGAGGGTAAAAAAGAGCTTTTCAAAGGGCTTGCCATTTACGGTAAACCTTACGACTGGAAGCCTTATCCGGTGATCCATCTGAGTTTCGGCGATTATAATTCTATAAACAATACGATTGAGCTTCTGAATGCTTATTTGCTGGATAAGGTTTGCACTATTGCCGCAGAATTGTCGGTCGATTTACCGGCAACTGAAGATGCCTCTGCGGCGTTCCGGAAGTTGATCGACCAACTTTCCAATAAGAATCAGGTGGTCATCCTGGTCGATGAGTATGACAAGCCGATTCTGGATAATATCACCAATTCACATATCGCCGATATACAAAAATGTCTCAAAGGATTTTACAGCGTACTGAAAGACCGCAACGAAAAGGAGCGTTTCCTTTTTGTTACCGGAGTAAGCAAATTCAGCCACGTTTCTTTATTCTCAGACCTGAATAATTTGACCGACATCACTATGGATTCCCGGTATGCCGCCATGTTCGGCTATACGCAGGAGGAATTGGAAGCAAACTTCGGTGACCGCATTGCCGCACTTGCCGGAAATCAGGATATTGAGGCATATAAAAGAAAAATCAAAGAGTGGTACAATGGTTACCGTTTTGAGGAAAATGCTCCGACGGTTTACAATCCGGTATCACTGGCAAAGTTTTTTGAATCC
>JAZSIZ010000059.1:0-15583 GCA_045534015.1 Victivallaceae bacterium
CGGTGGCGCATCGTGGTCAATCTCGCGCCCGCTGGGCGGGTTGCCTGCTGTCGCGCACGCCTCGTTGGGCGTGCTTGATCGGGAACCCCTGTCCTCCAAAGCTTCAGCGACGGAGGATCATCGCAAAAACCGATCTTCCTCCGCAATCCATCCATCAGGCTTCGCATAAAGCTGCGCCCCGACAAGCCCTTTGGAGCAGACCCATGCGGGTCTGGTTGAAAAATCACAACTTCTGTGATATATTTTATAAGTCACAAAAATGTTCATTTATCCCCCTCTGCCTGGCTTTTACAAAATTTGGGACATTACTGTTTTTTTATGCCGAAGCAATATAAATAAACACGGAACTGATCGTAAAATCAGTCCCGTGTTTTTGTATTTGATTGCTGAAAAACGGTCAGCCGATGGAAACACCCGAAGGCATGTCGCCATCGATAGTGACCAGTTTGAGATTGTCACCGTCTTTGGCGGCAAGCAGCATGCCCTGCGACTCAATGCCACGGATTTTTGCCGGTTTCAAGTTGGCGACGATGACGATGGTTTTTCCCACGATCGCTTCCGGAGTGTAGAACTGGGCAACTCCGGCAACCAGCTGACGGATCTCTGAACCAACTTCAATGGAAAGCTTCAGGAGTTTATCCGCTCCTTCAACTTTTTCAGCGGTGAGAACTTTGGCTGTTTTGAGTCTGGTTTTGAAAAATTCATCGATAGTGACAACCACATTCTCTGCTTCTTCAGCTTTTGCCGGAGCGGCTTTTTCTGCTTTAGCTTTTTTCTCTGCTTTCGGTGCCGGAGCAGCTTTGGCGGCATCTTCCTCCACCACGATCCGCGGGAAGAGCGGAGCGGTCTCTTTCATCATAAAACCGGCGACCGATTTCAGATTTTTCAGATCGGCAACGGTGGAAATACCGGCTTTGTCCGCGCCGAGGACGGCGAGCAATTCAGCCATCTTGGCAGGCATGACCGGAGCCAGCAGCACAGCTACTTTGCAGAGAGCCTCTGCGGCATTGTGGAGAACGGTGTGAAGTCTGGCAGTGTCGCCGTTCTTTGCCAGTGTCCACGGGGCGCATTTTTCCAGATAACGGTTTCCGGCTCTGACCGCATTCATTGCCGCATCGATGCCCTGATCCAGTTTGTAGGAAACCAGAGAGTTTTCCATGGCGGCAATGGCGTTGTTGACGGCGGCGGCAAGTTCGGCATCATCCGCATTGAGTTCGCCGGGAGCGGGGATTTCACCGCCGGTGGCACGGATGGTGAGTTTGCTGACCCGGGAAAGCAGATTGCCCAGATCGTTGGCAAGGTCGCTGTTGTAACGGGAAATAAAGCCGTCTTCGCTGAAATTGGCATCATTGCCCGGACTCATTTCTGCAAGCAGGAAGTAGCGGAAAGCATCCACTCCGGCGCGGTCGATCATATCCATCGGGTTGACCACATTGCCCAGAGATTTGCTCATTTTGCTGTTTCCGGTGAGCCACCAGCCGTGGGCGAAAATAGTCTGCGGCATGGGCAGACCGATAGCTTTGAGCATGGTGGGCCAGTAGACGCTGTGGGTGGTGAGAATATCTTTGCCGATCAGGTGGCAGCTTGCCGGCCACCAGGCATTGAATTTTTCATCATCAGAACCGTAACCGACACCGGAAATATAGTTGATCAGCGCATCGAACCAGACATAGCAGACATAATCCGGATCAAAGGGCAGTTCGATACCCCATGAAAGGCGGGATTTCGGACGGCTGATACAGAGATCGCCGAGCGGTTTTTTGAGGAATCCGAGTGTTTCGTTGGCTCGGAACGCCGGAAGAATGAAATCCGGATGGGTCTGGATGTAATCGATCAGCCAGTCCTGATATTTGCTCATGCGGAAAAAGTAGTTGCTTTCCGTGATGGCGTTGACATCTCTGCCGCAATCCGGACATTTGCCGTCAACGAGATCTTTTTCGGTGAAGAAGCGTTCACAGCCGACACAGTACCAGCCGGTGTAATCGGCTTTGTATATCTCATCACGGTCATAAAGATCCTGCATGATTTTGGAAACGATTTTTTTGTGGCTTTCCTGCGTGGTGCGGATAAAGTAATCATTGGTAATGCTCAGACGGGTCCACAGCTCCTGAAAGCGCACCACGGTTTCATCGCAGTGGGCAAGGGGGGCGACACCGCGTTTTTCCGCTGCCTGCTGGACTTTCTGTCCGTGTTCATCGGTTCCGGTCAGAAAGAAGGTCGGTTCGGAAAGTGAACGGTGACTGCGGGCAAGCACATCGGCAAGCACGGTGGTGTAAGAGTGACCGATATGCGGACGGTCATTGACGTAGTAGATGGGGGTGGTGACGTAAAATTTGCTCATAGTATGTAAATCTCCTTAAAAAACAGCAAAAAATCGTTCATTTATATAATATACTTCAATTTTCCATAATCGTCAATATCCGGTGGGTATCATTTAAGAGCATAGTGTATTTCTGATACATATCCGGCGGCAGATCTTCGGGGTGGAGTACATGGAGGAGGTGTGAATAGACATTGTGCGGATCTTCCCGGAGTGCGAAACACCATGCCATGTAGTAGTGTATATAATCCGGATTTATCAATTCTTCTTCCCATGCTTTTTTTGCGGCACCGGCGGCAAGGTCGATACGTCCTTTTTCCAGACACTTATCCATGAACATAAAGAAGGCGGTTTCGGAACGGAAATTGCAGGCTTTCCAGTGAGCGTAATATGCTGCGAGGACTTCGCTATCGTTTGCCTGATTAGAGTTTTCCATCGCCATTGCCCACGCAGAGTAATCGGATGGACGTATGCGCTGCGGCACATCGCCATTGTGGAGTGAAAAGAATGCACCGATACCGGCAGCTAAAAGTGCCATCCCCCGTATCTTCGGATTTTTCTGCCGGAGAAAGACCACTGCTGCACAGGCGGCGATAACGAAAAAGTACGGCAGCAGCATCAGCCGGTATCTGCCGATCGGATCCCGGGCGCAAAGCGGCAGAACCAGCATGATCACCGGCAGCAGCAAAAGTCCGTAACGGTCTTTGTACGCTCCGGTTGCGAGCAGTACCATGATCCCGGCGACGGCAAGCGGGATCACCGCTCCCGGGGCAGGGAAAAAATGCAGTTCCGGAATTTTTTCACACCAGAAGTAAATATTCTGATTTTCCGGCAATTCACCGTGTTTGAAAAGGGTCGGTACCCGGCGCACCGCCTGATTGACCGAGAGCAGCAGGCTGTTTTCCGGCGGCACAGTTCCCGGAACGGCATCTTTCACCGCGGCTTCGGAATTGAATTGCATCGTGTAGGGCAGACAGTTGTAAAACGGTGAAAATATTCCGGAGTGATAAGCATTGAATGCCGCACTTGAGGCGAGCAGAATGAACACCATTCCAAGCGGCAGGAGAAGTTTTTTCAGCAGATGGCGTTTGTACATTTTGTATCCGGCAAAAATGATCAATGCCCCGCACATGAAAACTGCCGCCGGCCGTCCGGCAAGAGCGGCAAAATATGTCAGGGCAAAAACAATAGAACTTTTCCACTCAAAGCGTTTGTGCAGAGCGTTTACCGTTGCCCAGAAAGCAAACAGCGCGGAATATACCATGAATGATTCCTGGAGAATGGAAAATTCATAGACCAGAAACGGCAGATAAAGTGATGAGATGATCCCGCAAATGAGGGCCGCTTTGCGGGAACGGGAAAATTTCAATGTCAGATCCGCCATGCATACCGATGCCGCAATGCCCAGCAGAGCCTGAACGGCAAAGATCACCCGGATATGATGTTCCTGACCGCCGATAAGCCACGAGAGAAAAATAAATACCCGGTGAAAGGTGAAAAACGGCACATGGTCTGCTCCACCGCCCCATTCGGAAAAACGGAGCAGGGTTTGCATATCCAATCCCGGTACCAGATGGTAACTTTCAAAAAAAGAACCGCTGAAAAGCAGGAAAAACAGTATTCTGCCGGTCAATGCTGCTGCGGCAGTTGCAAGCAGTATATTTTTTCGTTTCAACATTTTTGCTCCGGAAACTTGTGGTTTTGAAAAGTGTCAACTGTGAAATATAACACCGGAAGATGCCGAAAACAAGTTTGGAAAATTATATATTGAATATTTGCAGGAAATTTTCTTGCATATTCTCCGGAATATGATTATATTAAATAAAAGGAACATTTTGATCGCGGGCAATCGCGGCGGGAAATTTATTTCCCGTTGAGGAAAGTCCGGACTGCATAGAGCGGGGAGCCCCTTTGAAAAGAGGGGTGCTGTGGACGATATTCCACGGAAAGACCAGTGCAACAGAGAGCAGACCGCCCCCGGGCAACCGGAGGTAAGGGTGAAAGGGTGGGGTAAGAGCCCACCGGGTGAATGTGAGAGCTTCACCGCATGGTAAACTCCTCCCGCAGCAAGACCAAATAGGGAGTGAGTCGTGGCTCGCGGCGTTATAAACTCCGGGTTCTGGTCGCACAGACAGATGATTGCCGCCGCCGCAAGGCGGTACAGAATCCGGCTTACAGCGGTCAGATTGTTCCATTGATTGTTTATAATGAGTGCGGCATTGCCGCAATTGATAAGGGAAAAAGGGTTTTTCATGGCAAAGTATGCTGTTTTAAGTGACATACATTCCAATTCCGATGCCTTTGAGGCAGTTTTGTCCAAGTGCAGTGAAATCGGGATCGATCACTTTCTGTTCCTCGGCGATCTGGTTGGTTATAATGCCGATGTGAAGCGTTGTCTGGCAATGGCGAAGGAGTTGAATTTTCTCGCCGCAGTCCGGGGGAATCATGATGATGTGGCGATGAATAAAAATAGCGGAACTGCCGGATTCAATACCAATGCTGCGATCGCTATCGAGTGGACACGCACCCAGCTTTCGGTGGATGATGTGGAGTTCCTTGAAAGCATGCCGCTGAAACGCAATGTGCCGGGAACGCCGATTACGCTGGTGCATGCGACACTTGATTCTCCGGATACCTGGGGGTATGTTTTTGATGCTCATCATGCAGTCGGAAATTTTTCCTATCAGCTTTCCCAGATCTGTTTCTGCGGTCACTCTCATGTGCCGGTGGCATTTGACAAACTTCCTTTTGCCGGCGGCGGAAGACTGGTGGATTCTGTTGAAGATTGGGAACACAGTGCAGTTTGTCCTGCGGCAGATGATGATTTTACGGTTTCTGATGAACTGGAAGTAAAGTTGCTCAAAGGACATAAATATCTTTTTAATATCGGCAGTATCGGTCAGCCGCGCAATGGCGACAACCGGGCGTCTTTTGCGGTTTTTGATTCAGAAAAACAAACAGTTACCCGCTATCGGGTGCCGTATGATATTGCGTCGGCACAGGAGAAAGTACGCGCTGCCGGTTTGCCGGAAAGATTGGCGGCACGTCTGGAATGGGGACGCTGAAGGGATTGAAAAGATTGCGGATTTTAGTTGTAAAACCAAGCAGTTTCGGGGATATAGTCCATCTTTTTCCCGCACTGGCGATGATGAGGGATAAGTTCCCGGAAGCGGAGCTGGATTTTGTGGTGAATCCGGAATTTTCCTCTCTGCTCAAATATTCGCCTTTCCCGGTTTCCCGCAAAATAATTTTTGAACGCCGCAAGCTCGGTGGAATGCGGTTTTTTCCGGAATTGTCTGCTCTGCGTAAAAATTTACGGCAGAAGAAATATGATGTTGTGATCGATTTTCAGGGGCTTTTCCGCAGTGGTTTTATTACTTCGCTCTGCCGTGCGGAGATCAAAGCCGGTTTTGCCGGAGCCAGAGAGCGCAGTGCGGAAATTTTTTACAACCGCCGGATCGCAGTGAATGGTTCCCATGCCGTGGAGCGTTATGCCGCACTGGCGAAAGAACTTTTCAATATTGACGGTGATGTTTACCAGCCTGAATTGCCGGTCGATGAAGAAGCTTTGTCAATGCTTCCGGAGCTTCCAGATCGTTATATGGTGCTGCTCCCCGGAACCCGTTGGGAAAGCAAACGTTTTCCGGCAGAGTTTTTCGGTAAATTGTGCAGCAATATCAAATCTGCAATACCGGATATGGAGTTTATCGCCGCCGGAAGTGCCGGAGAAAGAGAACATGCCGGAACTATCGGTAACGGGGTGTTGAATTTTGCCGGCAGGACTTCTCTGCCGGAGCTTTTTGAATTGCTCCGCCGGGCGGAAGCTGTTATCGGTAATGATTCCGGTCCGCTCCATGCGGCGGCGGCATTGAAAGTGCCGGTTTTCGGTTTTTACGGACCGACTGATCCGGTGCTGACCGGACCATGGGGTGATAACTGCCGCAGTATTGCTGCAGATTGTGAGTGTGCAGGATGTCTGAAGCGGATCTGTCCGGATGGCAGTTACCGTTGCTGGCAGATGGATGCCGGAGCGATTGCCGGAGAGATCTGTCAAGTTTGTCAGGAGGGGAAAAAATGAGAAGATTATGGAAAATTTCCGGTGTTATGCTGTTGGCAATGTGTGTCATGCCGTTATCTGCCCAGGTGGCATTGGGGCTGCGTTTCAACCGTGCCAATTATATGCTTTATGAGCATATTTACGCTTGTATTTCAATTCGCAACGACTCCGGCAAGCCGCTGATTTTCGGTGACCGGCCGGAATTGCAGGGATTCATCCTTTTTGATGTGCGGGATCAGAACAACCGCCTGGTTCCCCGGCGCAAAGGACAGGAATTTTCCGCCAAAGGTCTTTATATCGCTCCGGGCGAGATCAAAAATCTGGTGATCCAGCTGGATAGATACTATGATTTCAAAAAAGAAGGTGTCTACTATATCCATACCTATGTTTCGCACAACAGTATTCCCCGGGAGTACCGCAGTCAGGATGCTGTTTTGCGGATATCCGGCGGCACTGCGATCTGGCAGAAACGGGTCGGTCTGCCCAGCCGTACCGGCGAAGATCAGAAGATGATCGAAAGGATCTATGCGATTTACAAAGTTGAGGGCGACCGGGTGAAACACTACTATTTGCGGGTGGAGGATGATGGAAAAATCTATGCTGTCACCCGGGTCGGTCTGGTGCTTTCTCATATGCAGTTTTCCGCAGAAGTCGATATGCTCAGCCGTATCCATCTGCTGATGCCGGTTGGTCCGAGGGTGTTCCATTATATGGCATTCAATGCTGATGGTATGCTTTTTGAGGATACCTACTGGAAGACCAGCGGAACCATTCCGCAGCTTTACCGTGATCCGAAAACCGGCAAAGTTACCCGTCTGGGCGGAGTTGCCGCCAGAAAAGGCGTGGATTATGCCGATCCAAAGAGCGGTTCGCTGACCGTTTCTGATTTGAGCGGCGATGATCAGAAAAAGCCTGCTCCCAGAAAAGACAGCGGGATCGTTGATCTCGGTGATGGACTTATGCCGGAAAAGTCTGCTGATGAAGATTGAAAAAGTTACGGTTTTTGCTCTGGCTTACGGCGGAGCCGGAGTGTGCCGTCTGGCGGACGGCAGAGTGGCTTTTGTCCCCGGTGTACTGCCGCAGGAAGTGGTGAATATCCGGATCACCGCCGAAAAGAAACGTTTTGCACTGGCGGAAGTTGTTGAGATCCTCGAGTCTTCTGCCGATCGGTGTGAACCTGCCTGTCCGCTTGCCGGAAAATGTCCCGGCTGTGTCTATATGCATTGTAATTATGCTCTGGAAGTGAAGTGGAAAGAGCAGCAGCTGCGGGATTTTCTTTTGCGTTCCGGTCTGGCAGATGAAGAGGTCATTGCTCCGTCATTTGCTTCTTTGGAGCCGCTGCATTACCGCAATAAATTGATCCTGCACCGCCGCGATGACGGGAAATACGGTTATTTCGGCTGGGATAACCGCAGTGTGCTGCCGGTGGAAAAGTGTCTGCTGGCTGACCGCAGGATCAATGAATTACTGCCGCACGCAGCAGGGAACAAAGCTCTGTTCCGGTGCAGTTCAAGCGGGGAGGTTCGTCAGATCGATCCGGCATCTCCGGGGGTGCTGCATGAAGTTATTCCCGGCGGCGGGGAGTTTATTGTCGCCGGTAACGGATTTTTCCAAACTAATATGTCGGTGGCGCAGGAGCTGGTAGCTGAAGTGATCGCGGCAGTTTCCGGCGGCGGCAGAAAAAATATCCTGGAACTTTATTGCGGTGTCGGTGTTTTTTCCATTGCTCTGGCAAAGAGTGACAAAAATATCCGTTGTACCGGTGTGGAAGTCGATTCACAGGCGATCGGTTCCGCCCGGAAAAATGCATTGCTCAATGAGGTGCAGTTCCAATGCCGTTTCTTTGCCGGAGATGCGGGGAAGTCACTGGGAAAAATTTCTGCGTCTCCTGATTCTGTGATCATCGATCCGCCCCGCAGCGGAGTGGAGGGGAAAACTCTTGATAAAGTGATCGCCCTGAATTCAAAGCAGATCGTATATATTTCCTGTGCCGCAGATACTCTGACCCGGGATTTGAAAAAATTGACTGCTTGCGGATACCGGATCAAACGGGCAAGGATGCTGGACATGTTTCCCCGTACTGCACACTTTGAAGTTTTTACGCTTCTGGAGCGTCACTGACGGCGCACTCCCAATTCGTGCCAGGATGATGAGCGCACTTTGGGTTCGTTGCCTCCGGCGACATCCAGCTGCAATATCCATGAACGCCCGGTGACGGTATCAAGTTTCACGATCACCTCCTGCGTATTGCTGCTGCCGCCCATCTGCGGGGAAAGGACATTGACCGGGGCTGCGATGATGACAAATCTGCCGGAATGATACTCCTGACTGTTTCCATTCTGGGCGTTGCCCGATGGTATGAACCATATCAGCAGCAGGATGACTGCGGCAACTGCAACGGCGATGGCGGGAAAATGTTTCATCTTTTTTCTCCTCTTCCTTTTTCTTTTTCGTTCAGTGACTTCCGGAAACTTCCCCCGTTGATAAATATAAGCCGAAAAGATCATAACTCAAGAGGAAAACAGTTGAAAAAAGTGCATTATGGTGATATATTAAGGAAGTGTTAAGTTTTCCGGGTCCGTTTTTTCTGTTTCCCGGATGTTTTTTTAGAGTCGTTTCTTTAGGTGATGTAAGGAAGGAAGCTTCACTGATGGCAGAGCAAATGAGTATTTTCAAAACGGTCAAGATCGGCAGTCCCATGGGGCTTCATGCCCGTCCGGCGGCGCAGATCGTGCATCTGGCGAACCGTTTCAAAGCTGAATTGAAGCTGCGCCGCAGTGATGGCAAAGGCAGCGAGGCTGATTGCCGCAGTGTGCTTGCCATGTTGATGCTTGCCGCCTGTAAAGATACCGATCTGATCCTGCGCGGCTGCGGGGATGATGCTGTGGATGCTGTGGAGCTGATCGCCGGATATTTTGAGCGTAATTTTGATGAAAACTGATGCCGGGGTGAATTGATGCGTGTTCCCAGTTGTACTGTTCAGGCAACGCCGGTAGCTTCCGGAATCGCCATCGGCAGGGTTATGCTGATCCATAAGAAAAACTTCGGTGACGGCAATGTGTCGATTGCCCCGCAGGAAGTCGAATTTGAATTGGAGCGTTTTCACAAAGCTCTGGCGATCACCAGAAAACAGCTGCAGGAACTTCAGGATACGTTGCGCCGCAAACTCCGCGATACCGAGGCGGGGATTTTTGATGCACACTTGCTGCTGGTCGAAGATTACACCATGACCACCGAGGTGGAAAGAACTATTTCCGAGGAGCTGGTCAATGCCGAATCTGCCATTATCCGGGCGGTGGATAAATTTGTCGCCGCATTTTCTGCTGTGGAAGATATTTATCTGCGTGAACGGGCGGTGGATATCCGTGATGTCGGGCAGAGGATCATCGGCAATCTTTCCATCGACGGCGAAGATACGCTGGATTATGACGAGCCGCGGGTGGTGATCGCTTCAACTCTCACACCCTCTGAAACGATCGGTATGGATCGGGAAAAGGTGCTGGGTTTTGCTGTGGAAACCGGCAGTGCAACCAGTCATACTGCAATTCTGGCACGTTCTCTGCAACTGCCGGCGGTCGTCGGTGTGCCGAGGGAACTGCTTGATTCTCTTACTGTGGCAGATAAAATCATTGTTGACGGTTTCAGCGGAAAGGTTATTGTCAACCCGGATGCATCTACGGAAGAAGCGTACCGTGTCAAGAGCCGGGAAGCTGAAAAGATCTACCGTCAGCTGCGTGATGAAAGTGATCTGCGGGCAGTGACCACCGATGGCTTTGTTATTGAGATCGCCGCCAACGTGGAAGCGCAGGAAGATTACAGTGAGATCCGTAAAAACGGTGCAGGCGGTATCGGACTTTTCCGGACAGAGTTTCTTTTTATGGATGAAAACAGACTGCCGGATGAGGATGAACAATTTGAGATCTATAAAAAATTGATGATCTCTGCCGGAAATGATCCGGTGACGATCCGGACATTGGATATAGGCGGGGATAAACTCAATTGCGGCATTGTCCGGACAGAGGAGCAGAATCCTTTTCTCGGTCTGCGCGGGATCAGGCTCTGTCTGCGGGAAAGACGGGATATTTTTGAGACCCAGCTGCGGGCGTTGATGCGTGCCGGTGTACACGGCAATATGCAGATCATGCTGCCGATGATCAGTTGTATGGATGAGTTGCTGGAAGCCAGAGCGATCATCGACCATTTGAAAGAAGAACTTGCTCAAAGGGGCGTGCCTTTCAACGATGCGATCCCACTGGGAGTGATGATCGAAACTCCGGCAGCGGCGTTGACCGCTGACCGTTTTGCCACGGAAGCAGATTTTTTCAGTATCGGCAGTAATGATTTGATCCAGTATACCATTGCCGCCGACCGGAGCAATGAGCGCGTGGCGCATTTGTATCAGCCGGGGCATCCGGCAATACTGCGGCTGATCCGTTTTACAGTGGAAGAGGCATTGAAGCAGAATATTCCGGTGGCAGTGTGCGGACAGATCGCGGAAGATTTTTCCATGGTTCCATTCCTTGTCGGTCTGGGAGTCAATGAATTGAGTATGTCCCCCGGAGCGATGCCGCTGGTGAAAAAATTGATCCGCAGTCTTTCCATGCATGAATGTGGTGAATTATCGGAAAAAGCTATGCAGTGCAGTAATTCGACCGATGTGATGCTGCTTTCCCGTCAGATGATCGCCCGTTGTGCTCCGGAACTGCAGGATTTGTAAGTGAAAGTTTTTGCAAAAATATGGGAAGATTTATTTATAACTTGTTTCTGCCGTTAGGCTTTCTTTTCTTTTTGCCGGAATTGATCCTGAAATACCATCGTCGCGGCGGTTGGAAAAGCACTTTCGGTGAACGTTTTGCCCGTTTCGGTAACCGTAAGGCAGAGTTGAAAGGTTTCCGGGGAGCGATCTGGATCCATGCTGTCAGTGTCGGGGAAACTGTGGTTGCGCTTTCGCTGATCCGCCGTTACAGTCAGCGTTATCCGGAGCAGAAATTTATTATTTCCACCACTACGACCACCGGACAGGATGTGGCGCGGAGCAAATGCCCGAAGAATACGGCAGTTATCTTCTGCCCGATCGATTTTCCGTGGATGGTCAGACGGAGTTTGAAACTGCTTGAACCGGCGAAACTGGTCATCTTTGAAACCGAGATCTGGCCCAATCTTATCTCTATTGCCGCCAAACGGAATATTCCGGTTGTGCTGGTCAATGCCCGCATGTCGGATCACTCTGCCAAAGGTTACCGGAGATTCGGCAAGCTCTTTTTTGCTCCGCTGTTGCGGAAATTTTCGTTGATCCTGACCCAGAGTGAAGTGGATTGCGAGCGTTTTCTTTCGGTTTCTCCGAAAGCCAATGTCCGGGTTGGCGGAAATATGAAATTTGATCAGCAAATACCGGAGCTGCCGGCGGAAAATGTTCTGCACTCATATTTCGGTTCTGATCCGGAAAATGTGCTTCTGCTTGGAGCAAGTACGCACCCGGGAGAGGAGGAACTGTTGACAGATTGTTTCCTGCGGCTGAAAGAAAAATATCCTGAATTGAAGCTGACACTTGTTCCCCGCCATGCAGAAAGAGGGGATGATGTTGCGGCTATGCTGGCGGAAAAAAAGGTCTGCTTTATCCGGCGCAGCAGTCAGAATCTGCCTGAAAAACCGGTTGATGTACTGCTGGCAGATACCACCGGTGAGATGCTGCGGCTGATGAATGGGGCAGATATTGTCATTATGGGGAAAAGTTTTGCCAGCCATGATGAGGGGCATAATCTGATTGAACCGGCTCTGCTTGCCAAGCCGGTGGTTACCGGTTCAGTTCTGCGCAACTTCCGTTTCATCCTCAAGGTGCTTGAGGAGCAGAATGCCGTATTCTGTTGTAATGACAGTGAATTGTACGGCGTATTGGAAAAACTTATTGTTTCTCCGGAATTGCGCAAAGAGTACGGTGAACGTGCCTGCAATGCCATTTCCATGCACAGAGGTGCAACTGACCGTACTATCGATGCCCTTGAAGGATTGCAGTGAATCTTACGTGGAATTGAGCAAATTTTATTTCCGGCGAACTGCCGGATTTTTTTTTGTTCCGGTTGCTCTGAATCAAACTTTTATTTTGCCGGAATGAGGATCCGGAATTTTTTACCCATGTAATCTACTTCGGCTCCGGTGTAATAGTCATGGATATATGTGGGATGATCCGTCAGCACGACCGGATATTTCTCCATGATGTGCCGGAGTATTTTTTCATCATATCCTGGATATTGGGCGGTGTCAAAGCGGTAGAACTGCAAGTCCCGGAATCCACTGTCATCCATCATCAACGTCAGCAGAGAATCTTCGCTCCAATTGACCACACCCCGCTGTTTTACCGGTTCCGGCAACGTCTGTATTGCCATGACAGTTTCCACCAGTTTGACTTCGCCCGGATTCAGCATGATCCCGTGGATTCCCGGCACATCCAGCGTTTTGCCGCCTCTGCCGGTAAGCCGGATGTATGCTCCGAGTACTCTCGGATAAAGGCACAACAGCAACAGCACAGTAAGAGCCACCGCCACCGCTTTGCCGGCAATATTCTTTTTGATTTGCCATAATTTATAGAGCATCAGCAGGAATGCTCCGAATAACGGCGCTCCGCCCCAGTAAAGATGGCGCACGCACGGAACCGGATAATATTGATGCCAACTGCCAAGTCCGAGGATCAGCAGTGCCGCCAGCGGCAGGATTTTTTTCATTTCACTGCCTTTTTCCATAAATCCTTTGCGGCAGAGGAAATAGAGCATTACCATGCTGCCCAGCGGCAGCAGGGCAAAAAAGCTGTGGCAATAGTAATATTCTTCCTGATAAAACGGGAACATGCTGTCGCAGAAATACTGCCAGCTGCCGCCGCTGCCGCGATGATGGACAAAATCTGTTACGTAGCCGAAACTCTGTTTGATAAAATCATCCCACGCCCCGGTGAATACGATGTAAGAAACCGCCAGCAGGGCGATAAATAAAGCTCCGGCGGCATAAGAGGCGATTTCTCTGCCGACAACAGCAGGTTTTTTCCCGGTAAACCAGTTCAATCCGGCGAGGGTAAGTATTGCGGCAAAAACAGTTACGATCCCGCACGGTGTCCGGCAGCTCCAGGTCAGAGTTGCGGCACATCCGGCAGCGGCAAGATTCCATAATCCCCACGGTTTATCTTCCAGATAACGGAGCAGGAAAAATCCGGAAAGCAGCATGAAAAAGAGAGCATAAACACTGTTCCAGCTGTGAAAAGTCACCATGGTACAGCTGGCAAGCGAAGCGAAAAGAACCGGGGTGAGCCAGGAGATCTTTTCCGGCAGAAATTTCCGCCACAAAATATCCAGCAATACCGCACTGCCGCTGTAAAAACACACCGTCAGCATCCGGATGACCAGCAGTTCTTCACCGAAAACTGCCACCGCTGTTCCCTGCAACAGTGGAACCAGCAAACCATATTGACAGAATACATCCCGGAAAACAACTGCGCCATTGGCAACTTTGATCGCCGGAATAAGCATAACTCCGTCGTGATGCGGATCGATCCCCATCCGGGCAAATGCGCTGAAAAAAAGAAAAGTACCGAGGAATATCAGAATTTCCCGATACCATAATTTGGAAAAAATATTTGAAACTGCCATTTTCCCGGCAGAGGCGGCAACTGTTGTTTCTGTATTTTTGCCGCTCACTTTTCAGCAGACTCCTGCTTTGCCAGATCTCCGGCATCGGCAATGGCTTCAACAATACGCTGATTGAGTTCAAATTCAACACATTCTGCAGAAACTCTGATCGCATTGCGCACCGCCACCGGATTTGATCCTCCGTGACCGATGATACAGATGCCGTTGATTCCCAGAAGCGGCGCACCTCCGATAACATCAGATGAACCGTGAGCTTTCAATTCAGCAAAAGCATTTTTTGCCAGCACCGCACCGGCAAGACGGGCGGCACTCTTATTCAACGCTTCTTTCAGCCAGTAACCGGTGGCACGGGCAAGACCTTCGGCGCATTTGAGCATGACATTTCCGGCGAAACCGTCACTGACCAACACGTCGCACACTCCTTCAAAAGCGGAGTTGGCTTCCACGTTGCCGACAAAGTTTATCGGCAGCTGTTCAAGACGTTTGAATGTTTCTTTGGTCAAATCACATCCCTTGATGTCTTCGCCGCCGACGCTGAGCAGACCGACCCGGGGACGTTCCTTATGGTAGAGATAACGGGCGTAAACTTCACCCATCAATGCGAATTGCACCATGTTATGCACTCCGCAATCAGGGTTCGCCCCCGCATCCATCAGCAAAAAACGATCTTCTTTAGCGGGCATACTTGCGCCCAGAGCCGGACGATCCACCCCGGGAAGTGTTCTTGCCAGTACTGTGGTCGCCGCCACGGTCGCACCGGTGTGTCCCGGGGTTGCCATAGCATCGATCTCTTTGGCTTTCATCATTTTAGCCAATACGGTGATGGATGAATCCCGTTTGGCACGCAGCGAAATCGCAGATGGTTCAGACATTTCGCACACTGTCGGTGCATGAACCAGTTCCAGATGGGGATTACCTGCAATGCCGTATTTTTCCAGATAAAAAGCGACCCGGTCACGATGTCCGACCAGAACTATATCCAGATCGGGAAAATCGACCAGTGCCTGTGCGACACCTTCAACAACGACTCCCGGGGCAAAATCCCCGCCCATCGCATCAACGCCGATTCTCATAACTTTCGTGTCCGGGTTTACACGGTCAAAGTGACCGCTTATGCTTCAACCGTAACGACCTGTTTGCCGTCATACTGACCGCAGCTGGCGCAAACACGATGCGGCATCACGGGAGCACCGCAGCTGGTGCAATAGGTGGCGGCAACGCCCTCGTAACGGTTGGCGGCTTTGCGCTGACGACGCTGCATACGGGAAGTTTTTCTTTTCGGAACTGCCATTTTTCTATCTCCTTGATTTAATTATAAATCTTCACGTTCTCAAGTAAAAACCATTTACAATCCTTATAATATACTACCATTTGCCGGATTTGCAAGTGCCTTGGCTCATTTAAACCGGAAAAATCACAAGATAGTCCGTAATGACGATTGTAAAAGTAAATGCACCACCCTAAAATGGCAGTGGTGCATTTAGTCTTACAAATCCAGCCGGTGCATTTAGTCTTACAAACATCTCATGAAGAAAAATACGGAATTGTGGTGTAAAGTTACGAATATCCGGA
>JAZSIZ010000151.1:0-5218 GCA_045534015.1 Victivallaceae bacterium
TCCGGATATTCGTAACTTTACACCACAATTCCGTATTTTTCTTCATGAGATGTTTGTAAGACTAAATGCACCGGCTGGATTTGTAAGACTAAATGCACCACTGCCATTTTAGGGTGGTGCATTTACTTTTACAATCGTCAAAATTATAAAAAATGAAAAAAAATTGCAAAAAAATTTTTTTTACGCTTGATTTTTTCGATTCTTTATGGTATAATTATTACAGGGAAATAAAGAGGAGTCATGGTGACTGCCTCCGGAAGTTTCTGAAAAGGAGAATGTATTATGAAAAAACTTATGTTCGTCGGTATCGCTGCTCTGATGGTTCTTGCAATTACCGGTTGCGGTTCTCTGCGTACTCCCAGAAGCGGAGCCAACTCCAAATGGGTCTACTACAACACTTTCTTCGGTCTGTCCATTGAAAGTGGTGTCTATGGTGATGGATTCATCGTCAAATAAGACCGGAATTGATTTTATCGATTCAGAACCACCGGATTCCCGGTGGTTCTTTTTATTTCTCTGACTGTACAAAACAGCATCAGCGAACTTGATTTTTTCATTTCGCATGGTATATTTACGTATCGATTTTCGATCGTAGTAAAAGGGTGTTTTATTTTATGAAGTGGTTGTTTGCTTTGTGTTGTGCGCTGTTTTTGTGCGGATGCGCCGGTAAAAATGGTGCGGTATGTTTTACCTTTGATGATTTTGATCCGGATGGGTGGGTAAAGTCGGAGGGGCTGTTTAAGAAATATGATGCCCATGCCACATTTTTTTTCAGCGGTAATATTGATGAAAAACGTCTGGATGTGATGAAAAAACTTTCCGCTTCCGGACACTCTATCGGTTTGCATACGGTTCATCATGCCAATGCTGTGCCGCTGAAAGCCGGGGATTCCATGGAGCTGTATTTCAAGCGGGAGATCAAACCGCAATTAGATGTTTGCCGTGCCAATAATATAAAAATCCGTTCCTTTGCTTATCCCAATAACCGCCGTACTGCAGAAACGGATAAATTTTTATATGATCACTTTGACTTCCTGCGCGGCGGATTCGGACGCGTTAAGCCGGTGATTTATGTTCCGGTTGAAGATCTGCCGGAAAAAATGGTTCTTTACGGCGGAGGTATCGGGAAATATTATAAAAGTGACCTTGCTGAATTGATTTCCCGGCTTGATTATGCTGCTGACAATGATTTGCTGGTGGTCTTTTTCTCACATCGCATCAAACCCGATGCCGATCATGTGCATATTTCACCGGAAATGCTTGAAGCTTTGCTTGCTCATGCCCGCAAACGCAATATGAGCATCATCGGTGCCGAAGAGATCCCGGCACTGCGGAAACGTTGATCGCTGTAAATTTCAGCGCAGATGGTCAAAATACCACTTCGCAGTCTGTTTAAGTCCATCACGGACAGTGTATTGCGGGGCATACCCCAACAGTTTTTCCGCCTTGCTGATATTAGCAAGACTGTGGGGAATATCTCCCGGACGCACCGGAGCATATTCCGGAGTGATGGTGGAAATTTCCGGATCAAAGACGCTCAATTCGTTTTTGATGATGTTAAAAAGCTCATTGAGTGTGGTTTCTGTGGAACATGCCACATTGTATACCTGATTGACCGCCTGACTTCCGGCTTCCATCGCTTTGATATTTGCCTGTACGACATCATCGACAAAGGTGAAATCCCTGCTGTAAGAGCCGTCGCCGTTGATCACCGGAGCTTCATGCTTGAGCAGTGCCGCTGAAAATTTGGGGATCACTGCGGCATAAGCTCCTTCGGGATCCTGCCGTCTGCCGAAAACATTGAAGTAACGCAGACCGATACACTCCATGCCGTAAACTTTGGCAAAGTTGGCGGCGAATTGTTCATTGACACTTTTGGTCAAAGCATACGGTGAAAGCGGAGTTCCGGTACGAACTTCAACTTTCGGACTGTCGGTGCAATCTCCGTAAACCGAACTGCTTGAAGCGTAGATAAAGCGTTTGACTTTTGCTTCAAAGGCGGCAAAAAGCATGTTGACAAAACCGGAAACATTCACCGCTGTGCTGGTTGCCGGATCTTTGATGGAACGCGGAACACTGCCCAATACGGCTTCATGGAAAACATAATCCGCTCGCATTACGGCGCGGCGGCAGTCATCCATATTGCGGATGTCGCCTTCGATCAGCGTAAATGCCGGATTCCCGGTGAATTCTGTTAAATTTTCTCTTTTTCCAGTGGCAAAATTATCCAGTACCACCACCTGAAAACCTTTTTTCAGGAGATGTTCCACAAGATTTGAGCCGATAAATCCGGCTCCTCCGGTGACCATAATCCGTTTCATTGAAATTTTCACTCCCCGCCCCGGCAGAATTCCGGATCAGTTTTCAGCAATTCGTCAAAGTAGGCAATGGTTTTAGTCAAGCCTTCCCGCAGTGGTGTTGTCGGCTGCCAGTTGAGCAGAGTTTGTGCTTTGGCAATATCCGGTTTGCGCTGCTTCGGATCATCCTGCGGCAGCGGCATACGGATGATCTTTGATCTGGAACCGGTCAATTCGATCACATTTTCCGCCAGCTGCAAGATGGTGAATTCGCCGGGGTTGCCGACGTTGACCGGACCGGTGACTTCATCGCCGGTCGCCATAAGCTTCATCATTCCGTCGATCAGATCATCCCGGTAACAGAAACTGCGGGTCTGGGAGCCGTCTCCATAAATCGTAATATCCTGATTCTGCAATGCCTGCAGAATGAAATTGCTGACCACTCTTCCGTCATGCGGATGCATCCGCGGACCGTAAGTGTTGAAAATGCGGATGATCTTTATTCTGGTATTGTTCTGCATGTGGTAACAATTGAAAAGAGTTTCCGCACATCTTTTCCCTTCGTCGTAGCATGAACGTACGCCGATGGGGTTTACATTGCCCCAATATTCTTCGACCTGCGGATGGATCGCCGGATCGCCGTAGACTTCACTGGTGGATGCCTGAAGAATTTTTGCATTGACTCTTTTGGCGAGTCCGAGCATATTGATCGCTCCGTGGACACAGGTTTTTACCGTCTGCACCGGATCTTTCTGGTAATGGATGGGGCTTGCCGGGCAGGCGAGGTTGTAAATTTCATCACACTCGATGTAGAGCGGGAAAGTGACATCGTGCCGGATCACTTCAAAACGGGGATTATCAAGAAGATGGTAGATATTGCGTTTTGCGCCGGTGAAAAAGTTATCCACACAAATGACTTCATTGCCTTTTTCCAGAAGCTTTTCGCAAAGCCAGCTGCCGAGAAAACCGCTGCCGCCGGTGACCAGAATCCGTTTCATAAAAAATTCTTTCCTTTAATTAATAATGTCCACAATAATAAATTACACCGTGTGCAGGCAAAATACAAGTTTTTCCGGTAATTTTTATTGACAATGTAATTGGAAAGCTGTATATTAATCCGGATATATTAATTGAGGAGAAGTGATTTGTGGAATTTGCAGATAAATGGGTACAGGATTGCTGCTGGAGCAATATCGGTAGGATAAACGGTAATATTCGCGCAGTGGTGGTCAGTTTTCACGGCTTGGGAGCAACACTCCGGCAGGGGGCAAGTGAATTGGATCTGGCTCTGGCGGAGGAAAATATTCTGGTTATCGCCCCGTATTACGGACCGTGGAGCTGGATGAACCGTCTGGCAAGAAAATTCGTTGATGAATTGCTGGAAAGAGTATGGAAAGATTTGAAACTGGATGACTCTTTGCCGCTGGTTTCAAGCGGTGGCAGTATGGGCGGATGTGCCGCATTGCTCTATTGCCGTTACGGGAAACGCCCCCCGGTTGCCTGCGATGCTCTTTATCCGGTTTGCGATGTGCCGTTTCACTATCACGAAAGAAGTGATCTGCCGACCACTTTCAATTACGCATTTTACGGTTATCCGGAAGCATTGGCGGATATTCTGATCGAACATTCTCCATTGCATCAAATTGAAAAAATGCCCCGTATTCCCTATTTATTCATCCACGGTTTTGCCGATGACAGAGTCAGTAAAAAGATGCATTCCGATGCTATGACCGCGGCACTGCGCAATGCCGGTTGTCAGGTGGAATATATGGAAGTCCCCGGGATGCGCCATGGCTGGGATATTCCGCTGAAAGTGCATCAGAAACGTTTTGAATTTATTTGCAAATCAATATGTAAAAAGGAGAAGGTTGAATTATGAAAAAGTTGTGTTTGTTGACGGCATTGTTCAGTGTGGTATTTTTATTCTGCGGGTGTGAAAAAAATTCTCTGGACTATGTCCCTGAAGAAGCTCAATGTGTGGTTTACGGTAATACCAAAGCATTGCTTGATTCCAAAATCGGGGATATTCTGGAAGATAACGATGTGTTTGATTCCGAGTGGATGGATGATTTGCGGGAAATTTTTGATATTGATGGCAAGCAGGATCTTTCCGGTAATATTTCCGTGTGGGCTGATCCGGATGATGTTGAAGATGATGACCGTCCGGCGATCAATGCCGTGATCTATCTGGATAACGGTAATGCGGAAGACATTTTTGATGCTGTCCGTACGAGAAGTAAAAAAAATGACTATTTTAAGGTCAAAAAAGATGTCATCGACGGCTGTGATGTGATTTCTGTTTACCGGCGTGGAGATCCGGAATGGGGATATCCGGAAAGATTGGAGTTTTCTCTGGCTCTGGTCGATCGCAATGTTCTGCAATTGACTTTACACGATGAAACAGAGGATATTTATACGCCCTCCAAATCCAATGAGCTTGCCCGGAAAATCGATCGTTCCGCAGTTGCTGCCGCTGCAGGTAGTCCCAAATTTTTCCGTAAGATATGGCGTCTGGTGGAAGATGAAAATCCGGGAATGGAAGTCGATGTTGACGGCATCGGTGCTGCGATCGTGGAAATTTTTGTCGATGATAAAGAACTCGAAATAAAAGGGAAAATCGACATCAGTGAACTTGAGGTCGAATTCTGATCCGGACTGGATCGATTTACGGAAAAATAAAACCGCTCCGGCAGCGATATGTTGACGGAGCGGTTTTTTTTATCGTTATTGTCTCAATTTTTGAAGTCGGATCGTAGCCATGTCGTTCTGTGGGCCAAGGAGTTGTCCTAATATGTTGTCTTCCTAAGACCGCTTGGCCTCCGACTTGATCCGGACTGGATCGATTTACGGAAAGATAAAGCCGCTGCGGCAGCGATATGTTGACGGAGCGGTTTTTTTTATCGTTATTGTCTCAATTTTTG
>JAZSIZ010000068.1:0-3576 GCA_045534015.1 Victivallaceae bacterium
TCCAGCGACACGCCACCTTCCTGAATCAATCCGTCAGCTGCGAAACTTTTCAAAGCTTCCAGATGCGGCAAATCACTTTCCCGGTGGAGCAAAACCAATGGCAACACATCCAGCTGCAAACGCCGCAGAGAATTTTCCAGCAATTTGGCAAGTTCTGCGGCGGTGATTTCCCCATCTCTTACGCCCCGGATCATTTCCCCTGAATCGTTGCGGTAATAGATGATCATATTGTTGTAATAGGGGGTAATCTCTTTCATAGGCGAGCAAAGAGGTGAATTTGCCCGGCTCATAGTAACTTTGCACGGCTTTCTGGATTCTTTCCCATTTGCCTTCATCCCACAATTCTGCAGTGGCAACGCCGCCGTGGTCGTGGTCGGAAAGGGCGGCGAAGTCCAATCCGGGGAGGCTTTTGAGCCGCTCAAAATACAATTCCGGAGTAAGTGAACGCATCCCCTCAGACATGGCGGTGTGACCGTGCATTTCTCCGATAAAAGGTTGGTACTGGCTAACTGGCGGGTGGAATTTCCGTTCCGTCTGCTGGATTTTTTCCCACAGCGGCCACATTCCCATCTCATTCTTCCCGGAATATACCATATCGGTAAATTCCTGACAGCGGCCCGGCATATCGATCTTTTTAGCCAGACGTTTTTACGGATGTTTCATATCGGTGAAAACCTTTCTTCTGAACATAATTGGTTGTCATACGATATTATACTCCGGAATGGGGCGGTTTAGAATAGTATTTTATCCAAAAAATATATGATTTTATCCACGGATGGCAAAACAGCTTATTGTTTTTTACCGATGGTCGTCCGGAAACGTTTGCGGTACTCTCTGGGTGAGATGCCGCAACAGGCTTTGAAGCGTGCCGAAAGATAGAAAGGATTTGACATGTTAACATGTTGGCAAATATCGGCAATGCTCATATCGGTATTTTCCAGAAGATTCTGAATTGTCTGCATCAAATGATTTTCCCGGTATTTTCTGGGGGATATGTCAAAGGTTTCGGTGAATTTTGCAAAGAATGCTGAACGTGACAGACCGCACCGTTCTGCGATTTCATCCATAGAAAGATTTTCCTGAAGATTGGAAAGCATCTTGTGTGCCAGGGTCGTATCAAAGGAGTCAAGTCCTCTGCCGGCACTCATATTTCCCCGCAGGATAACCTCTTGTATCAGGCAGTATACCAGCCGTTTCCAGAAGCGTTCCCGGCGGGCGGCGGCATGGGCGATCTGGATAAAGAGGTTATGTTGGATGCGGTAGTCGGCATTTTCCAGCGGCTGGCTCCACACTCCGGGGATAACTTCTTCCCACTCTACCTCATCATGCAGATAAAAGTTGCGGTCAAAATGTACCCACAGCGAACTCCACGGCTCATCGGTCATAAAGTTGCGGATCCCTTCCGGGGAGATCAATGTAAGCGAATGGGCGGGCATCTTGCAGTATGCTCCATTGAATTGCAATCTTGCCGCGCCTTTGACGGTCAGCAGCAGATTCCAGTTGTGGGAAAACCCCTGCCAGTGGTTATCTGCCGGGTGCTGGCTGAATCCTGCCATGATCTCACTGCCGGTATCGATCAGATTGGTTATATCGCTCATTGGACAAAATTATATTTTTTTGGGACTATTTACTATTCTCACGTCAAGCTGTTGATGCTATAATATAACATGTAACCGATAAAAAAGCAAACTACAGGAAACTCCTTATGAAAATCGATCTCGGCTGTTACTATTTCCCCAACTATCACACCGGCGACCGCCGCAACACAATTGTCCACGGCAGCAATTGGAGTGAATGGGAGCCTTTGCGCAACTCCGTAGCCCGCTTCCCCGGACACTTCCAGCCCCGGGTACCGCTGTGGGGTGAACGCGATGAAAAAGATCCGGCGGCAATGGCGCAGAAGATCGATGCTGCCGCTGCTCACGGGGTGAATGTATTTATTTTTGACTGGTACTATTACAATGACGGGCCGTTTCTGGAACAGGCATTGGAAAAAGGTTTCATGGCGGCGGAAAACCGTTCAAAAATCAAATTCTGCAATATGTGGGCGAATCACAACTGGTACGACATCCACCCTGCTTTGCCGGTTGACCGTAAACTGCTTTATCCGGGCAAAGTCACCCGGGCGACCTTTGAGAAGATCGCTGAATTGCACATTGAGCGGTACTTTTCCGCACCGGAATATTACACCATAGATGGTGCGCCATATTTTTCCATTTACGAATTAGGTCTGCTGGCGGCAAGTTTCGGTTCGATGGCGGAAACCCGCCGGGCTCTGGAAGATTTCCGGAAAGCGGTGAAAAGTGCCGGATTTCCTGATCTGCATTTGAATGCGATCATCTGGGGTGCGCCGATCCTGCCCGGGGAAAGCACTCCGCAGGATGCCGCCGCTTTTGCGGTGGATCTGGGCTTTGACAGCGCGGCAAGCTACGTTTGGAGACACCACTTTTACGATCCGGCACCGTTGAATCGATATGAAGATATGCGGAAAAAATATTTTGATTTCTGGAATAAGACTTTGACCAATTGTCCTTTGGAGTATTTCCCCAATGTGACCGTCGGCTGGGACACCGCCGCCAGGACGATGCCGGATATGCCGTGGGATGGCACCGGGCCTTATCCTTACGGTTCGGTGGTCGTGGGGGAATCTCCGGAAGAGTTCCGCAAATCTCTGCAAATGGTGCGGGAAAAGCTGGAAAAAGTTGCTCCGGCACATCCTTTTATTTCCATCAACAGCTGGAACGAGTGGACTGAGGGCAGCTATATTGAGCCGGATACCCGCAATGGTTACGCATATTTGGAAGCGGTGAAAGAGGTTTTCCCGGAAAATGTCTGCTGAAGGTTTGACGATGAAGTGTAAATTTACCGCCGCTCCTTTCGGGGAGATCCTGCCGCTGGGGGCGAATGCAAAGTTTCTGGATATTCAGCTTGACGGACTTACCGGGAATTATCAGCAATCCGGTTATCCTTTTGATACGCCCATGTGGAATGGCGGTGTGGGGGTGGTGAGATCTGCGCCGCCAAGCCGAAGTCGAGGATTTTCACCACGCCGTTATTATCCACCAGAATGTTGCCCGGTTTTATATCCCGATGCAGAATCTGCTGACTGTGAGCATAATCCAGTGCCGAAGCGATCTGGGATAAAACATTGATGATGGAGGCATGGTCTGAAAAATATTCCGTACAATATTGGCGCAATCCAATTCCGTCGATATACTCCATTACCAGAAACCAGCTGCCGCTGATATGATCAAATTCGAGCGTGTTGTAACTGGCAATATTTGGGTGATGCAGATTGTGAACCAGTTTGGCGGCATCGTGGCATCAAAATCTTCCATGAAACAAAAAAATCCCCTTGTGTGTTAATATCAGTAATAATCAAGATAATATATCACACAAAGGGATAATGTCAACACGAGGACTTTATTTTTTATGAAATTACCGCTTCCACAACCCGGGACGGATAAGTCTTTCTTCCAGAAGCGGAACGGCATTGGAAATTTCTGCCATCAATGTGTCATCAAGTTTGCCTTTTTCAGCCAGACGGATATTTTCCAGCAATTGAGCCACCGTATC
>JAZSIZ010000138.1:0-47567 GCA_045534015.1 Victivallaceae bacterium
AATCACACACATGTTACCGTAGCATAACTTTGGGAATCTGTCAAGCAGTTGCTCTTCACCTTTGGCTCCGACGAGTGAAAATACCCATTCTCGCCAAAGGGAGCAACTGCTATCTGATAACCGGGGAATAATATACAATGATTACGGAGCAAAATAAGCTTTATGCCACCCGAGGCAGGCGAGCGGTGTGAGTGTTTTGCAGGGCGTTATGCCCGAGGCAGGCGGGCGATGTGAGTGGTTTGCAGGGCGTTATGCCTGTGGTATGCTGGCTGTACGGGTGGTTTGCAGGGCGTTACTTCCCGGGGAAAATCAACGCCGTTGCACAGTCAAAAGCACGGCTGGCATTCACCCCGGAAACAGCATGCCGCATCCGTAAACATCCGTAAACATCCGTAATCATCCGTACCACTCCGTAAAAAAAGAGCCGTGCAGTCTGCACAGGTGTTTTTTGGCACTGTGCCGCCCTCCCGGGCGGAATATGCGGCAGAACGGATGGTTACGGATGGTTACGGATGATTACGGAGCCAGATAAGCTTTATGCCACCCGAGGCAGGCGGGCGGTGTGAGTGTTTTGCAGGGCGTTATGCCCGTGGTATGCTGGCTGCGCGAGTGTGATGCAGGGCGTTATGCCTGTGCTATGCAGGCGGTGTGAGTGGTTTGCAGGGCGTTATGCCTGTGGTATGCAAACTGCGCGGGTGTGATGCAGAGCGTTACTTCCCGGGGAAAATCAACGCCGTTGCACAGCAATAATGCGGCATGCGTTCATCCCACGGTCTGCGTGCCGCATCCGTAAACATCCGTTACCATCCGTAATCATCCGTACCACTTCCGTAAAAAAACGGCACAAAAAAAGACCGGATCTTGTGATCCGGTCTTTTGAGATTTTTTGACTTGCGTCAAATCCAACAAATTATTTCAAGTAGTCTTTGTTGGGAGCAACATGGATTTTACCAGTGTTCTCTTCGCTGTACCATTTATCGCTGGCATAGCCTTTGACGTGACCGTCAGCATACAGGATGTTGCCGTAGTCTTCGTGGTTGGCTTTGGCGTTACCATCGTTGGTGGAGTTCAGGTCAGCGGAAACAGCGGAAGCACTGCTGTACTGGGGACCGACGTAGGCATAACCATAGCTCAATGCGCCACTCACGGTTTTAGCAGCGGTACCAGTATTGTAGGTCAGAGTCGCGGAACCTTCACCGGCGGTACCAGTGCTGGAGGGGCAGACGTAGACTTTGAGGTCGGTCAGGTGGCCCTGTCTGACCAGAGCATTCATAGCAGCTTCAGCACCGGCTTCACTAAAATCGATGGTGCCACCGTTGATCACGCCGTGGGGACGGAGCTGACCTTTGGAACCCTGGGTGTACATTTCCAGAGCGTTGCCGATCTGTTTGAGGTTGTTGGTGCAGCTGCCGCGACGACCGCTTTCACGGGCTTTCTGCAGAGCAGGCAGCAGGATGGCGGCCAGGATGGCGATGATCGCGATCACGACCAGCAGTTCGATAAGAGTGAATCCACGACTCTTCTTCATTTTTGGTTTCCCTTTCTTTTTTTTTGCGCGGAACGTCCGCTTTTATTTTTTCGGTTTTCACCGTTTCAGCTATTACTTATTTTACACAATGAAGCACCAAAAAACAAACAAATACTGCCATTAAAAACGAAAAAAATATCAAAATATCAATATATGAAAATTACTCCGCGCTTTTTTGCATCAGCTTTCATTGTTCAGGAAAGATTATTTTTTGTCTCAATTTTTGTAAAATATCTTTACTGCGGTGGCGCATCGTGGTCAATCTCGCGCCTTGCTCCTGCGCCGCAGAGGTCGAATACAGTCGTATACTCCCTCTGCGTACTCGTCGCAAAACACGACCTTGTCGCACGCTGCATCCACCGATAGAAAACAAACCGTGATTTGACAGTTGACAAATCGCTGCTTGTGTGATATGTTTCATACATTGAAAATTATGTTTTTTGCAAATTTATATTTCAGCTTCACAAAATTCGGGACATTACCAGGAGTTTTGAAATTGTTTCAACGGAATGTCTGCTGTCTGCGGATGTGTTCGGCAATACGTTTTTCCATTTCGGTAGCGATCTTTTCCGGTATTTGATCAATGCTGTGAAAATCTGTGAGGATGATTTTTTTCTCCGACGGGATCATATTGTAAGCGGCAAAGACTGATGATGCCGGAGATTTCCGGTCATTGAATCCGGTAAATATGCACACTTCCGCCCGCCGGATATTTGCAGCGAAAAAGCAGATATCGATCAAATCAAGCATGGCATTTATCCGGTCGGGATCGCTCTGATAAGCGGCGGCATTCCGGTGAAATGCGGGCCAGCCGGATTCTGAACCGTTTTCAAAACCGCCATGGTTGCAAAGTGCCGGTGCAACGGCGGCACACATGGAAATTTTCTGATCAAGTCCGGCAACTGCCAGAGCCTGCGCTCCGCCAAGTCCGGTACCGCGGACGATCATAGTTCTGCCGTCCCATTCCATCCGGTCACGCATGAATTGCACCGCCCGGCAGGCTCTTTTGATCATGGGCTGGAAACAATTTTCCTCCACATTGCCGGTCAATTGGTAATGACTGTTGTAAAAAGCTCCATTCTCATGCAGAGTTTCCCCTTGAGAACCGTTGTGTTTCACCGGCAGGGGATTAACTGAAAGGGTCAGTGTGCCGGGATAGTAAACCGGCATGGCTTTACCGATATTGCTGTCGTGGTAAACGATCATGGCGGCGCATCTGCCGGGAATGGCATTTTGCGGCATGGTCAGAACTGCATGGAGCGGCGGAGTATTTTCTCCGGGCATGAGGATCTTTACATCAAAGGTTTTGAAATCTTTTTTTTCAGATGAAATTTCATTGATCTCATACTGCACCGGCACAAGATCGAGTTCTTTTACAGAACGTTTCCAGTATCTGTGAAAATTTTCCGGCATTTCCCGGGCGGGACGGATCGCTTCTTTTTCCACCGCCACTGCGGCAGCGGCACTTTTGCCATTATCTGAAATCAGCACTCTGATTACTCCCGGTTGGCTGGCGGTAATGGATAAAACCGCTTTACCGTCGGCATCGGAAACCAGTTTGTTTTCTGCCGCTGTAAAACGTATCCCCTGCACATCAACTGAAAAAGCGGTATTTGCCCTGCCTTTATCCAGCTGGATGTTGAAGATGATCTTTTCACCGGTTTTGTATGTGTGATCCTTTTTTGCCGGAGTTATTTCCAGAGCGGAAAGCGGCAGTACGGCGATAATCGGAAGCAGGCAGAGGATTTTTTTCATAACTGTAAATTTATTGCAGGATTGATACGATTTTTTATATAAAATACAATGCTTGCGGTATTTTGTCAAGCCCGATCACCGATATCGGCGGGAAAGAGTGAAAAACACTGATCACGGAGAATGATTCTGATTTTTGCCACCCTGAAAGACTTGCAATTTACGGACTGCGTATATATATTATATCACAGGAATGTATGTTGCATAACCATGGAGAAAATACTTATGCTGGAAAATCTGCAATTGACCCGTCCGCTGGCGGTTTTTGATATTGAAAGTACCGGAGTTGTTCCGCAGCGGGACCGGATCGTGGAGATCGCTGTCATGAAGATCATGCCCGATGGTACCAGCCGTACCACGGTCAGACGTCTCAATCCCGGCATGCCGATTCCACCCGGGGCGACTGCCATCCACGGTATTTCCGATGCAGATGTGGCAGATTGTCCCCAGTTTGCCGACATCGCCGATAAACTGCTTGCCTATCTGGATGGGTGCGATCTGGCGGGATATAATATCCAGGGATTCGATGTGCCGCTTCTGGAAAATGAGTTTAAAAGGGTCGGTCTGGATCTGAATACTTCCAGTCGCCGGATCATCGATGCCTACAATATTTTCTGCAAACTCTATCCGCGGACATTGACTGCGGCATACAAGTTTTTCTGCGGTAAAGATCTGGAAGGGGCTCACGGAGCCGCCGCCGATACCGCTGCCACTTTTGAAGTGTTGCTCGGTGAATTGGCAAAACATCCGGAATTGCCCCGTGATCCGGCGGCTCTGGCGGAATTTTCCGATATGACCGATCCGGATGCTGTTGACCGCAGCAGACGCTTCAAGTGGAACGGGGATGAAGTGATGGTCAACTTCGGTAAATACGCCGGCAGATCCCTGCGGGATATTGCGGAAAATGAACCCGGATTTCTCCGCTGGATCATCAAAAGCGATTTCCCCGATGATGTGCGGGCGATTGCGGAAAAGGCCCTTATCGGAATTTTTCCGGAGCGTAAAAACTGATGCCGGTCACTCCTGAAATGGCAAAACTGGCAGCAATGCTGGATGATCCGGATGATGCGATCGGGGTCAATGTGCTTGCTCATCTGCTGGCTTTGGATGAAGATTTGAGCGATTTGACCGCTATGCTGCAGGAAAGTTCCGATCCGTTGGTGCGCCGCCGGATACATACTTTGCAGAATGCTCTTGTCATGCGGGAAAGACGGCGCCGGATTTGTGATTTATTCAATCAGCCATCCGGGAGAGACTGCGATATTCTGCAGGGATTGATCAATCTGCATTTGCTCTGGTTTGATAAAGATCAGCCGGAGGAGATAAATAAAGAGGTGGCGGAATTTTTGAAGCAGGTTGAAAAATTTCCGCTGACAACGTTGGAAGAAGCGGAATTTTTTATGCGGGAAAAATGTTTCCTGCCGGAAAAAGAGACGACTATCCGTCCGGAAAGCTATTGTATAGGGACGGTGCTTTTTCACCGTCTGGGAGCGACAAGTGTATTGCTGGGGCTGTTATGGCATCTGCTGGGAAAAGAGAAGTTTCAAATGGTTCAAATATTGGGCAATTTTGCTTTGATGGATGAGCATCAGCAGATACTTGCCGGCAACGGCACCTGGCAGCTGGAGAACGTTTCCGGCAACCGGTTCGTTTTGTGGACACCGCAGATGCTGCTGCATTATGTGGCATCAACTCTGCTTTCCTGCGCTGTGAACAGTGACAGTTACCGTTATGTGATGAGTTTTACCAGAGCTTTGACCGGGGATGAGAGCAAACATGTGTTTGATGATTTTCCCTACCCGTTTTGCTCTGATCCGGAAAATATCGATGATAAACAATAACCACAGGAGATAAAAATTATGGGCAACATTCCTGCAATCGATTGGAAAAGAGTGGATACTTTGATCGATCTTGCTCTTTCAGAAGATCTCGGCGACCGCGGAGATACCACCACCACCGCCTGTGTGCCGGAAACCGCACAGAGCCGTGCCATTTTGCTGTGCAAGGAAGATGAGATGATCCTTGCCGGTATCGCTGTGGCGGAAAGAGTTTTCAAAACCATCGATCCGGCATTGGAATTTACCGCATTCAAAAAAGATGGAGACCGTTGTGTACGCGGAGAAAAACTGGCGGAAATCAAAGGCCCTGCCAGAGCGATCCTCACCGGAGAACGTACTGCGCTTAATTTCATCCAGCGTCTCTGCGGAGTTGCCACGATGTCTTATTTCTATGCCCGGGAATTGAAAGATTCAAACTGCGTAGTTCTCGATACCCGTAAAACCACTCCCGGCTACCGCAATCTGGAAAAATATGCCGTCGCAGTCGGCGGGGCGGGCAACCACCGGATCGGACTTTTTGACCGCATTATGATCAAAGACAACCACCGGGAACTTGCCGCTCTTGAAGGTGACGGTGCCATTACCCGTGCCGTCGGCCGTGCCCGTGCCGCTTATCCGGATCTGGAAATCGAAGTTGAAGCCGATACCCTTGACGAGGTCGCTGAAGCCGCCGGATGCGGCGTCGAACACATCATGCTCGACAATATGTCCAATGATGATATGAAAAAAGCGGTCGCCATCGTTGCCGGCAGAGCCAAACTTGAAGCTTCCGGCGGGATCACCATCAAGCGTCTTGCCTCCATCGGTCAGATCGGTGTGGATTTTGTCTCATCCGGAGCATTGACCCATTCGGTGCGTTCCATGGATATTTCTCTGGATATTGAGGTGGTTAAATGATCGGAATGCTCACGGGCATACTGACTGAAAAAGATTTTTCCAGCTGTCTGCTGGATGTTTCCGGTGTCGGCTATGAAGTGCTGATCCCGCTTTCTACCTTTGACAAACTGCCTTTGGGTGAAGAGAAAGTTACGCTCTTTATCCATACGGCGGTCAGAGAGGATGCCATTACTCTTTTCGGTTTTGCTTCAAGAGAGGAAAAGAAACTTTTTCAGCAGCTGATAAATGTTTCCGGAGTGGGCGGCAAACTGGCACTGAATGTTTTAAGTGCCATGCCGGCGGCGAATTTCTGTGCCGCAGTTGCTTCCGGTGATGTGAAAACTCTGTCCCGGATCAACGGCGTCGGCAAACGTACCGCTGAAAGATTGATCGTGGAACTCAAGGACAAGCTTGATAATCTTGATCCGGCAGCAAAGGCACCGGCAGCAAACAGCGATGCTGCTGATGCTGCCATGGCTCTGGAACAGCTCGGTTTCCGCAAGGATGCGGTGAATAAAGTTATCAATGCGCTGGTTGCTGAACTTCCTGAAGCGGAAAGAAATACGGAAAATCTTATCCGTGCCGCCCTGCTCCGGTTGAATTTCTGACGGTGAATTAAAATGATCAATAAAGACGATGACAGAATCAAACAATCCATGCTCCTCGGCGTAGGTTTGGATAATCAGGATGGTCACCGGCGCATTACCAAAGGTGATAATTTTTATCTTGCCGGCGGCTCGGAGGAAACTCACGAAAGAATGACCGAAACGGTGATCAAATTCAATGAAAAACTTGCCCGTAAAGGCAAGAATCTGGGCGACCTTTCCCGGGAGGAGTTCCGGGATATGATGCGTGAAGCGGAAGGAAAATGATCTCCCATGATCGCCAAGGTCATCACCGATATTTCTCTGGATAAAGAGTTCGATTATCTGGTTCCGGCGGAACTGGAAAATTCTGTGCGTACCGGCAGTGCTGTAACAGTTCCTTTCGGCAGAACCAGCCGTACCGGTTATGTTTTGAGTCTGGCGCAAAGCAGTTCTTATGATCCGGCAAAACTCCGGGAGCTTACCGGAATTGCCGCCGACCGTCAGGCGATACCGGAGAATCTTATAAAACTTGGCAGATGGATCGCTGAATATTACTGTGCCACCCAGGAACATGCCATACGCACTTTGCTGCCGGCGGCAGTGCGCAGTGGAAAAGTGAAGGAAAAAAAGTGCAAACTCTATTCCATTGCCGATCTTGCTGCTGCCGAAAAATATATCATTGAACATGCAAAGGAGAGCCGTCTTGTCAAACGGGTGAAAGTTTTGCAGATGCTCATCCGTAAAGGCGAGGGGGCAAAGGCGGAATTTTCCACGGAAGCGGATTTTTCAGCTTCAGCTTTTGATGCGTTGTGTAAAGATGGTCTTATTGCGGTGCGGGAGGAGACGCTGTCAGGTGATTTTGATGACGGTATTGAAACCCTGCCGGATACTCCGCTTGTTCCGTCACCGGATCAGGAAAAAGCTCTTGCGCAGATCGATGAGATGCTTGCCGGTAAAACTCCGTCACATGTCCAATTGCTTTTCGGGACGACCAACAGCGGCAAGACTGAAGTCTATCTGCAATCGATCGCCAAAGTGCTTGCCATGGGAAAATCTGCTATTGTACTGGTTCCGGAAATTTCTCTTACGCCGCAGACGGTGCGCCGTTTCCGGGCAAGATTCGGCAAAAAATTAAGTGTTCTGCACAGCCGTTTGAGTGACCGGGAGCGTTTTGAAGAGTGGAACCGGATCAATTCCGGAAAAGTCCAGATCGCCATCGGTGCGCGTTCCGCTCTTTTTGCCCCTTTCAATAACCTCGGTCTGATCGTGGTCGATGAGGAGCATGACAGCAGTTATAAACAGTCTGAATCCCCCCGGTACCACGCCCGGGATGTGGCGGTGGTGAGAGGAAAAATGGAAAATGCCTGTGTCATTCTCGGTTCGGCAACTCCGGCGGCGGAATCTCTTTACAATGCCCGGCAGGGCAAATTCATGCTCTGCCGTATGGCGGCGCAGGTGGATAACAAACCGGCTCCGCTTATCCGTATCGTTGACCGCCGTCTGGATCCTGCTCCTGAACCGGGCGTGAGCAATCTGCTTTCCCCCATGCTTATCCATGCCGTTGAAGAACGTCTGGAACGGGGTGAACAGGCGATACTTTTTCTCAACCGCCGTGGTTATGCCCGCAGTCTGCACTGCCCGCAGTGCGGTTACGAGGCGCGTTGTCCGGAGTGTTCAGTGAATTACAACTACACCTACAGCCGCAGCCGGGAGGTTTTGAGCTGTCACCTTTGCGGCGGAGTTGTACCTGCTCCGGCGGTCTGTCCGGAGTGCGGTTTTCAGGAGATCCGCTACTTCGGCAGCGGGACGGAAAAACTGGAAAGCTGTGCCAGAGCGATCTTTTCCAGAGCGAGGATCGGCAGAATGGATTCCGATCTTATGCGTTCAGCAGATGATTACGAAGTGGTGCTGGATAAATTCCGCCGGGGTAAACTTGATATACTTGTCGGGACCCAGATGATCGCCAAAGGTCTGCACTTTCCCGGAGTTACTCTGGTGGGGGTGGTGAATGCCGATCTGGGTTTATCCATGCCTGATTTCCGGGCGCAGGAGCGGACATTTCAGATGCTCACCCAGGTGGCAGGCCGTGCCGGACGGGGAGAAAGGCAGGGGGAAGTGATATTCCAGACCACCCGTGACAGTGATGTTATCCGGTTTGCCGCAAATCTTGATTTTGAAGGTTTTTCCAATTTTGACCTTGAATTCCGGGAATTGCTCAATTATCCGCCGTATTCCCGGCTCATTGCCATATTTTTCAAAGGGGAAAAGGAAAAAGATGTGGCTGATTATGCAGAGTTTTTTGCTGAAAAACTTGCCGTTTATCAGCATGAAAAAGTAAAGATAACCCCACCGGCACCGGCTCCGGTGGAAAAGATCCGCAATCAGTACCGTTACATGATGATCGTCAGGGGCAACGGTTTGAAAACCATCCGCGAGGCAATAAGGATGCTGGCTTTGCATCATACACCTCCAGCCGGGGTTTCTGTGGCAGTTGACGTTGATGCCCAGCATCTTATGTGAGAGGAATTGTTTTCTTGATTTTTGTGAAAAATATTTACTGCGGTGTCGCATCGTGGTCAATCTCGCGCCTTGCTCCTGCGCCGGAGCAGTCGAGTACATAGTACACTCCTGCTCCGTACTCGTCGCAAAACCCGACCTTGTCGCACGCTGCATCCACCGGTAGAAAACGAACCGTGATTTGCCAATTGACAAATACAACCTCCCATGGTATATTCTGTATGTGACAGAAATAGCCGTATACAACTTGATATACCGGTTTCACAACATTCTTGATTTGCCTTTTCATCCTGCCGGTATCGATTTTTCGCCGGATGGATATGGTTGACAAAAGAGCATTTGTGAGTTATATTTAGTACAGTTTAATATTCATGCACTATTGAAAAGGTTTTTTATCATGCAGTTACTTTCTGATGAAGTGAAAGGTTTTCTCGGCAACTCCTCCATGATCCGGAGAATGTTTGAGGCGGGAATCGAATTGAAACGCACCTATGGCGAAGATAATGTCTATGATTTCAGTCTGGGTAATCCGGATCTGCCGCCGCCGCCGGAGATCAAGGCGGCAATGCTGGAAATCGCAGAAAACAGCGATCAGCCTTTTGCTTTCGGTTATATGCCCAATGCCGGTGAAAATGATGCCCGTGCCGCTCTTGCCGGATTGATCTCCTCGGAACAGGGAGTGGAAGTGCCGGCATCAAACATCATCGTCACCTGCGGTGCCGCCGGCGGCATCAATGCTTTTTTCCGTGCCACTCTTACGCCGGGAGATGAAGTGTTGTGCATTGCCCCGTATTTTGTGGAATACGGATTCTATGCCGGAAACTTCGGCGGTATTCTCAAACCGGTGATGTCAAATGAAGATTTTTCACTCAATATTGATAATATTGCCGCTGCCATTACTCAAAAGACCCGGGCGATCATCCTCAATTCTCCCAACAACCCGACCGGAAAAATCTACAGCAAAGCTGAATTGGATGCGGTGGCGGCAATTTTGAAAAGTGCCAGGGAAAAATATGGCAGAATGATCTACATCATCTCTGATGAACCATACCGTTTCCTCAACTACGATGACAGTGAAGTACCTTCCATGTTCAAAGTTTACGATGGCACTGCGGTTATCGGTTCATTTTCCAAAACGCTGTCGCTTCCCGGGGAGCGGATCGGTTATATCGCTGTCAATCCGGCACTGGAAAATGCTGCTGAATTGCTCGGCGGTCTGACTTTGACCAACCGTACTCTGGGCTTTGTCAATGCTCCGGTGGTTGCCCAGAAACTGATTGCAAAATGCAGCAATGCCCGCATCGATCTTGATGTTTACCGCCGCCGCCGCAACTTGATGGCACAGATCCTCACGGATACCGGAATCGATTTTGTCATGCCCGGCGGAGCCTTCTACTTCTTCCCGAAATCCCCCACCGCCGATGAGCGCATTTTTATCGATGCTCTGCTCAAAGAACGTATTCTCGCTGTTCCCGGCAGAGGTTTCGGTCTGCCCGGCTATTTCCGTCTGGCATTCTGTGTGTCGGAAAAAACCATTGCCAACAGTGCTGAATCATTCAAGCGGGCAATGGCGGCAGTGCGCTAAACGCAAAGAAAAATATTTTTGCCGGGCGGATGACAGAGTAGAAAAACTCTCATCCCCCCGGCGGTTATCACTGACCGATCCTCAAATTATGAATGTTGTGCGTAAAATGACGTGATGTCACTGTTATTCAGAAAGTTGAGATTGCAGACGCACGATGTGCCACAATTGATGGCGGTTTTCGATAGAAGGGTTTTGCTGAAGTTCTTTGATTTTCAATCTGATGATCAATTCCAAAGCGGCATATTGCATGATTTTGTCATCTTTCAGCATGCGGCGTTGGGTGGAATCATTGATTGAACCGGATTTGATCCACAGATTCTGTCTTTCTTTCAGCTGTTGATCAGTGAACGGGGCAGTTTCATTGAGCAGACTGTCATTTTCCGGAAAATAGTGTTTCAGCATTTCCCGCCGTTCACTTTCCGGGGGCAGCCGCAGAGCAAGCAGTTCCAGCAGATGATCATCCTGCATAAAACCATAAAGTTCAAATATTTTCATCACGCTGTAATTTACGTTTTCCCCGGGGGCAGGATTTTCTGTTTCCTGTTTTTCCTTTGCTTCCGGCATACTCCGGAAAATTTCCTGCTCCAATCCGGTTTCTTTGCTGATATACTTCGGATCCGGCTTGCCGGATTCCTTTTTTGCATGATAAACAATGCCGCAAATGCAGAGGATCAGCGGCAGAAACATCCACCATTTATGTTTGCTGATGAATTCGGTTTTATCCATTTTACTCCCTCCGGATGCGTAATGGTATTAAGCTGCAGATTTTCTGAATCAGAACCGGAGATAATATAGCATTTATTTTCTGAATTACAAACATTATGCCCCATGTACGGAAGTTTCACGGCGGATTTTTACCGGCTGCATTTAAAAAGCTCTCTGAAAGCCGGAAATTCAGGTAAAAAAAACTGATATTATTTAATATATATACTTGTAATTTTACATAAGTTGTACTATAGTATCCAAAATGACTTAACGCATGGGAAACTGTATATACTGCTGTTTCCGGCAATTATAATGGAAAAAGTGATGAAAAGTATTTCAGAAGATCTGCGGATCGCCATTATCGGCATGGGATATGTTGGCTTGCCGTTGGCAATAGAATTCGGCAGGAAATACCATACGACCGGTTTTGACATCAAAAAAGAACGGTTGGAAAAACTGCGTGCCGGGATCGATGTCACCTGTGAAACCGGCAGAGAGGAGCTGCTGGCGGCAGAAAAGCTGCAATTCAGCAGTGATGAAAAGGATCTTGCCGGATGTGATGTTTTTATTGTGACTGTTCCGACTCCGGTGGATAAATACAACCGTCCCGATCTTACTCCGCTGTACCGTGCCAGTGAAACTGTCGGCAGATGCATGAAAGAAGGAGCTGTGGTCATCTACGAAAGCACTGTTTATCCTGGCTGTACTGAAGAGGAGTGCGTGCCGGTATTGGAAAAGATCAGTTCATTGAAGTTCAATAAGGATTTTTTCTGCGGATACTCTCCAGAGCGCATCAATCCGGGGGATAAGACCCACTCGCTTCTGGAAACGGTGAAAGTCACTTCCGGCTCCACAGCGGAAACCGCAGAGTTTGTGGATAAACTTTACAATTCCATTCTGAAAAAAGGTACTCACTGCGCCAGCTGTATCAAAGTTGCCGAAGCGGCAAAAGTGATCGAAAACAGTCAGCGTGATCTGAATATCGCTTTTGTCAATGAACTGGCAAAAATTTTCCACCTTATCGGCATCGACACAGCTGAAGTTCTGGAAGCCGCCGGAACCAAATGGAACTTTCTGCCATTCCGTCCCGGATTGGTCGGTGGTCACTGTATCGGTGTGGATCCCTATTATCTGACCCACAAGGCGCAGTCACTGGGGTATCATCCGGAGGTCATTCTCGCCGGCAGACGTATCAATGACGGTATGGGCAAGTATGTGGCGGTGGAGATCGTCAAAATGATGATCAAAAACAGCATCAAAGTATTGGATGCAAAAGTTCTGCAGCTCGGGATAACCTTTAAGGAAAATTGTCCGGATTGCCGGAATTCCCATGCGGTCGATGTGGTCAGAGGTCTGGAGGAATTCGGTTGTCAGGTGGATATTTTCGATCCCTGGGCTGCTCCGGAAGATATTGAGCGGGAGTATCAGATGGCTTCGTTTGATAAACTTGCGGATATTGCTGCGAAAAAATATGATGTTATCGTGCTTGCCGTTGCACACCGGGAATTCATGGCAATGGATATTGCCGGATTCAAAAAAGACCGGGCGATAGTGTTTGATATAAAATCTGTTCTGCCCAAAGATGCTGTGGATGCCAGATTGTGAGGAGAGAATAATGAAAAGTGTCGGCGATATTCCGGTGATGATCCTCTGCGGCGGCAAAGGGACGCGGCTGCGTGATGTTACTGAATTGCTCCCCAAACCGATGGTTGCCATCGGTGAACAGCCGATCGTCTGGCATATCATGAAAAGTTATGCCGCATTCGGAGTGCGCCGCTTTATCCTCTGTCTGGGATACAAGCGCGAAGCGTTTGTGGATTATTTTGTGAACTACCATCTGCGGACATCTGATGCAACGATCAAATTGGGACATACTCCGGATATAACATTTCACAGCGATCCGGAAGAGGCGAATTGGGAAGTTACTCTGGCTGGTACCGGTGTGGAATCCATGACTGCCTACCGGGTTTACAAAGCGGCGAAGTTTTTGCGTGAGGATGATGAGGATTTCTTTCTGACTTACGGAGACGGGGTTGCCGATGTCAATATCTGCAAACTTTATGAAACCCACCGGAAAAACGGTAAACTGATCACTGTGACCGCAGTTCATCCCGAGGCACGTTTCGGTGAGATGCTTATCGACAATGATACGGTCAACGGTTTTGAGGAAAAGCCCTCCCGCACTACCGGATATATCAACGGCGGCTTCATGGTCGTGAAAAAAGAGTTTCTTTCCAGATATGTTACCGATGATGAAAATATGTTTTTTGAGCGTGTTCCGATGAGCAATGCTGCTGCAGACGGCAATATGGGCGTCTACCGTCACAATGGTTTCTGGCAGTGCATGGATAATCAGCGTGAGTATAACATGCTCAATGATATGTGGAACCGTAAAAAGGCCCCGTGGACAAAATACTGGAAAAATCAGGGAAAATAATGTTTGACAACTTTTATGCCGGAAAAAGGATCCTGGTGACCGGGCATACCGGATTCAAAGGTTCATGGTTGACCGCATGGCTGGATAAGCTCGGAGCTGTTGTGTGCGGGATCGCTCTGGATGTGCCGACGGAACCGGCGCATTTTTCTCTGCTCGGTCAGAATATGCGTTCTGAAATATTTGATATCCGCGACCGGGAAAAGGTGGAAAAAACAGTTGTTGATTTCCAGCCGGAAGTGGTTTTTCATCTGGCGGCACAGCCGATCGTGCGTCTTTCTTATGAGATCCCCGCGGAAACTTTTGAAGTCAATTGTATTGGTACGGTCAATATTCTTGAAGCGTGCCGCAAAGTGCCGCAGGTGAAATCAGTGGTGGTTATCACCAGTGACAAGTGCTATGAAAACCGGGAAACCGTCACCGGCTATGTGGAAAGCGACCCCATGGGCGGCTTTGACCCGTACAGTGCCAGCAAAGGTTGTGCGGAACTGGCGGCAAATTCATACGCCAGAAGTTTTTTCAATATCGATTCTTACGGGAAAAACCATCATACTCTGCTGGCGACTGCCCGGGCGGGCAATGTTATCGGCGGCGGAGACTGGGCAAAGGACAGGCTGGTTCCGGATATGATGAAAGCGGCGGCGGCAAAACTCCCGGCGGTCATTCGCAATCCCTTTGCAGTCCGTCCGTGGCAGCATGTTCTGGAACCTTTGAGCGGTTATCTGCTGCTGGGTGCTGAATTGGCAAAAGGGAATACCGCTGCTGCCGGAGCATGGAACTTCGGACCGGATGCTTCGGGGATCATCAATGTCAAAGAGGCGGCGGAAAGTTTGCAGTCTATCTGGAAAGATCTGCAATTTATTGTCAATACTCCGGAAAATGCGCCGCATGAAGCAAATCTGTTGACATTGAATTGTTCCAAAGCGGCAGAAAAACTTGATTGGCACGGTGTTTTAAGTGCAGAAGAGATGTTTGAATTTACAGCAAAGTGGTATGAGAGATTTTACAACTGCAATGAAGTGATAACTTTGGCACAGATCTCTGAATATCAGCGTCTGGCAGAGGAGCGGAATTTGGCATGGACAAAATAAAAGCGGAAAAACTGCGTAATGAGATTTTAAGTAAAGTTGCTGAATATTATTCTCTTACCCATTGGGAAATGCAGAGTAAACCCTTTGAGCCGGGTAAAAGCAAAGTCAATTACGCCGGTAGGGTCTTTGATGAAAAAGAGATGGTAAATCTTACCGATGCCGCTTTGGAATTCTGGCTGACCTCCGGCAGATACACTAAAGAATTTGAAACAAAACTGGCGGCACATCTGGGGGTGAAATATGCTCTTCTGGTCAATAGCGGTTCATCTGCCAACCTCCTTGCCTTTGCCGCTTTGACCTCTCCGCTTCTCGGTGAAAGGCGCATAAAACGGGGTGATGAAGTCATTACCGTGGCGTGTGCCTTCCCGACGACGGTGGCTCCAATCATCCAGTGTGGAGCAATTCCGGTTTTCGTGGATGTGACTCTGCCCGGGGCAAATATCGATATTGCGGAATTGTCTGAAGCTCTTTCGCCGAAAACCAAAGCGGTGATGATCGCCCATACATTGGGTAATCCTTTTGATGTTAAAGCGGTAAAAGAGTTCTGCGACAGGCACGGACTTTTCCTCATTGAGGATAATTGTGATGCCCTCGGATCAAAATTTGCCGGAAAATATACCGGCACATGGGGAGACATCGGCACATCCAGTTTTTATCCGCCGCATCATCTGACCATGGGCGAGGGGGGAGCAGTGTATACAGATGATCCGCTGTTGAAAAAGATTTTGCTTTCCATGCGCGACTGGGGCAGAGAATGCTGGTGTGCTTCGGGAGTGGATAACAGCTGCGGCTGCCGTTTTACGAAACAATTCGGTTCTCTGCCGGTAGGTTACGACCACAAATATGTTTACAGTCACTTCGGTTACAATTTGAAAGCCACTGATCTGCAGGCGGCGATCGGGGTGGCGCAGCTGGATAAACTGGCGGATTTTACAGCTAAACGCAAAGCCAATTATGCCCGGCTTTATGAGGGGTTGAAAGATCTGCCGGAATTGGAGATATTCACCGCCCTGCCGGAAGCTGATCCGGCGTGGTTCGGTTTCCTGATGACGGTGACAAATAAGGCAAAATTCACCCGCAATGACATGACGGAGTATCTGGAAAAGAATCTTATTCAGACCCGTAATCTTTTTGCCGGAAATCTTTTGAAACACCCCTGTTTTGAAACGCTTGAAAACGGCGTGGATTACCGGGTGATCGGCGATCTGCCGGTGACGGAAAAGATCATGCACAACAGCTTCTGGATCGGTCTTTACCCGGGCATGACGGAGGAAAAACTGGATTATATGATCAATAAAATATGGAAATTTTGCCAAAAATCTTGATTTCAAGATTTTCAGATGCTATATTAACGGCGACGGGATGGTTGCAAAAATATTTTTGAGGTTATTATGATAAACGGGATCACCCTTTTTGATTGTACAGTAAGAGAAGTCGGTTATCAGACCGGATGGTTTTTTGATCCGGTATTTTTGCGGGAGTATTACCGTTTTCTGGAAGCCGCCGGTTTTGATTACATGGAATTGGGCTTTTTCCACAATCCGGATGCCGACCCCAACCGTGGATTGACCCGTTATTGCGGAATAAATGCCGGAGAGATCCGTGAAATTTTACAACCGACTAAAAATATTCTCAAGCTCTCTGCCATGCGGGATATACAGCGTCCGTTGGCACCGGTGGGTAAACGTAAAGACGGAGTGATTGATGCAGTGCGTATTCTGACCAGATCTCAGGAAACCGATCTTGAAGTTCTGGCAAGGCATGTTGATGAATTGCGAAAAAACGGTTATGAAATATTTATCAACTTCACCAGTTCCGGCAGAAACAGTGAAAAGATGAATCTTTCCTTTGCCAAATTTGCGAAAAAACACGGTATAGATGTAATATATTTTGCTGATACAGAAAGTATTTTCACTTCCAAATATGTTTCTGATGTCATTGAGATGTGTCGTACTGAAGGAATTGAAGCCGGGATTCATCTGCACAACAAAAACGGCACTGCCGAACATCTTCTGGATGTGGCTCTGGCTCACGGCTGCAAATACACAGATACTACGCTGCTCGGTTTCGGCGGCAAATGGTATGACGGGAATATTTCAACAGAATATCTGCTCAAGCATTTCAACTATCACCCCGGTTACGAATTGACCAGACTTAAAACAGATCTGGTGCAGAATCTGATCAAATACAACGAACACAGCGCAGCTGTATTAAATTAATGGAATACTGATGTTAGTTGCAGATTATATCTTTAATTTTTTGGCAGATCGTGGAGTGCGGGATGTTTTTATGATTTCCGGCGGCGGGGCAATGTTTCTCAATGACGGTCTCGGTAAAGAAAAACGCATCCGTAAAATTTGCAATCACCATGAACAGGGGGCTGCAATCGCAGCAGAAGGTTATTCCCGGGTAACCGGAAAAATGGCAGTTGTTTCCGTGACCACCGGACCGGGGGGAACTAATACGCTTACCGGGGTTATCGGACAATGGTTGGATTCCATGCCGGCACTTTTTATTTCCGGGCAGGTGAAATTTCCCACAACCATTGCCAGTCAGCCGGAACTGTCACTGCGGCAATTGGGTGATCAGGAAATAAATATTGTGGATATTGTCCGACCGGTGACCAAGTATGCAAAAATGGTTACTGAGCCGCGGCAGATAAAATATGAATTGGAAAAGGCAATATCCATTGCACTTTCCGGCAGAAAGGGTCCGGTGTGGCTGGATATTCCGATCAATGTGCAATCGACGGATATTGATCCGGAAAATCTTATTTCTTATGATCCGGTGTCAGCGGTTCCGGAACTGCCGGAAAAAACAGTATCGCAAGTTTACGATATAATAAAAAATTCTCAATCTCCGGTAATTGTTGCCGGTCACGGTATCCGTCTTGCCGGTGCAGTTGAAAAATTTACGGAATTGATCGAATGTTTGCAAATTCCGGTATTGGGAACATTTGGCGGCTTTGATATGTTGCCGGATGATTCGCCTTTGGCAGTCGGCAGGATCGGCACGATCGGCAACCGGGCGGGAAATATCGTTTTGCAAAATGCGGATTGTGTATTGTGTATCGGTACCAGAAATAATATCCGGCAGATAAGTTACAATTATGAAAATTTTGCCAAAAATGCCAAACATCTTATTTGTGTGGATATTGATGCTGCTGAATTAAAAAAACATACTGTCAGACCGACACTGCCGATCAATGCCGATGCCGGAGAGTTTATTGCAGAATTGCTCAAATATACCGGAAAAAATAATAAACATGAAAAGTGGCTGCAGTGGAGTCAGCAATGGAAAAAACGTTACCCGGTAATTTTGGATGAATATAAAAACAGTACTGCTCCGGGGATCCAACCTTATGTTTTCACCGGGATGTTGACTGATTTGCTCCCGGAGAATGCGATCGTTTCCTGTACCAATGCCACGCCGAGTATCTGTCTTTTTCAAACCGGAAGAGTCAAAAAAGGTCAACGGATGTTTGCCAACTCAGGTTGCGCCTCAATGGGTTACGGATTACCGGCGGCATTGGGTGCGGCAGTCGCGGCAAATGGCAGGATGGTTGTCTGTTTGGAAGGCGATGGCAGTATAATGATGAATTTGCAGGAACTGCAAACTATCCGTCACAACAATTTCCCGGTGAAACTGTTTCTTTACAACAACAATGAATATACTTCGATCCGGCAGACCCAGGATAACTTTTTCAAGGGCAGACACACCGGATGCGACAATGGTTCCGGAGTGGATTTCCCGGATTGGGAATTGCTGGCAAAAGCATTCAACTGGTGTTATTATTGCATTGACAGTATTGCTTCTGCGGAAAAATTGCTGCCGGAAATTCTGGAATGCGCTGAACCGGTGTTCTGTGAAGTGCGGCTGACTGCCGGTTACATATTTTCTCCGAAATTATCTTCAAAAGTAATGCCGGATGGAAAAATCGTTTCACCGTCACTGGAAGATATGTATCCATTTTTAAGCGAAGAAGAAATAAAACAGATTATTTTCAATAAGTGAACAAAAAGGTATAAGATGAACTGCAACCAATGGTTTGACTTTTCCGGAAAAGTTGTGTTGATTACCGGCGGTCGTCGCGGAATCGGACGGGCTTTGGCTTTATCCTTTGCCGAATGTGGCGCATGTGTCGCGATTGCAGGCAAATCTGACACGCCCGGTGATATTGCCGGCTGTTTGGAGGCGATAAGCAACTGCTGGTCATATTTTTCAACTGATCTTACCAGGCGTGAAGGACGCGAACAGCTGATTGCCGCAGTAATGAAAAAATATGGCAGAATCGACATTCTTATCAATAATGCCGGTGCCCAGAAAACGACTCCGGTATTGGAGTACACTGCTGAACAATGGGATGACGAAATGTCGCTTTTGCTTTCTGCTCCGTTTGAATTGGCAAAAATGTCAGGTGAAATCATGATCAAACAGGGACGCGGTGGTAAAATAATAAATCTTGCTTCCATAAGCAGTTTTCAGGGAGCCAGAAATATTGTTGGTTATTCCACTGCAAAGCATGGTATTGTCGGGCTTACCAAATGTCTTGCCAATGAGTTCGCCCCCCGGGGGATTAATGTCAATGCAGTAGCTCCGGGAATAGTAAGAACTGATATGAGTGCCGGAGTTTTTGCTGATCCGGAAAGGTTGCAGGTACTGCAATCGCGAGTCCCGGATGGGCGGTTCGCCGAACCGGAAGATATTGTCGGACCGGTATTTTTTCTTGCAAGTTCAATGAGCAGTCATGTTCATGGTCATGTTTTATTGGTCGATGGCGGCTGGATGGGACGGTGATAATATGGGAAAATTCATTCAGGCTAAAGATACGAGATGCCAGAAACGGGAAAACCTTGTAGATGTGATTCCGCTGCCAATGCCTTATGTGGTTTATATTGAACCGACTAATGCGTGCAACTTCAAATGTGCATTTTGTCCTACCGGAGATGCCGAATTGTTGCGCAAGGTAGGTCGCAAAACTGCGACTATGTCGTTGGATTTATTTAAAAAAGTGGTTGATGATATTGCCGCTTCCGGGACAAAATTACGTTTACTTTCTTTGTACAAAGATGGTGAACCTCTGGTGAATCCGGATTTCCCAGAAATGGTGCGGTATGCAAAAAACAGTGGTATTTCAGATCGGATATGGACAAAAAGCAACGGTGCATTGCTCAATCCTGAGTTGAATCAGCGTATCGTTGATGCCGGATTGACGTGGATAGGCATTTCTGTTGAAGCTGTTTCCGAGCAAAAATATCTGGAGATCGCCGGAGTTAAAATTGATTATCAGAAATTCCGGGAAAACATTGCTCATCTCTACAGCATAAGAAAAGATTTGCACATTTACATCAAGATTGCCGACAGCGGTTTGACGGAAGCGGAAAAACAGAAATTTTTCGATGATTTTTCGCCGATATGCGACTCTTATGCCATTGAGAAGCTGATGGGATGGTCATATTCCAGTGTCAAAGATTTTACCCTCGGGACAAATCCTGACACCTATGATGGTTTGGAGTTTACCGCCAAGGATGTGTGTCCGTATCCATTCTATGTAATGGCGGTGAATGCCGATGGTTCCGTTTCCCTTTGCGGGAATGATTGGTCTCATGCGACAGTTGTCGGGAATGTAAAGGACCGGAGCATGTTGGAAATATGGCAGGGCAAGGCTCTTTTTGAATTCCGTAAAATGCTTTTGGAAGGCAGAAGATGTGAAAATCGTGCCTGTGGCGATTGTTATTATCTGAAAATTGTACCGGATAATATAGATATGCACAGAAACATAATCATGCAAAATTTGTTGGAAAGCCGTAATGATTGAGCGCAAACTTATCTCAATTACCGGCGGATGTTATAATGAAGTTGGTAACCTTGAAGAATTGTACCATCGCTGTATCAAAGTAGTGGAACAATTTCCACAATATGATTTTGAGTTTATTTTTTCAGACAATTGCTCAAGTGATGGTACCAGAGAATTGATCCGTAAACTGGCTGCAGAAGACTGTCGCGTCAAAGCCATTTTCAATTCCAATAATTTCGGGCATATACGTTCCCCGCATTACGGGATGCTGCAGGCAAAAGGTGATGCGGTGATCAACTTATGTACCGATTTGCAGGATCCCCCTGAATTGATAGCTGACATGCTGCTGGAATGGGAAAAGGGCAGTAAAGTTGTTATTGCGGTGAGAAAAAAATCTCAAAATAATGTTGTGATGGAAGCTGTCAGGCAGGGATATTATTCATTGCTGGAAAAAGTTTCCGGTGAAAAGCAGGTGATCCGCGGATTCACCGGCTTTGGTCTGTATGATCGGCAGTTCATGGATGCACTGAAAAAGTATCACGACCCCTATCCCTACTTCCGGGGATTGGTTTCGGAAATCGGCTTCAAACGCACTGAAGTATCCTTCGTTCAGGAAAAACGCAAACACGGCAAAACCAAAAACAACTTTTTCACCCTCTACGATATGGCAATGACCGGTTTTGTCAACCATACCAAACTCCCCTTGAGATTGGCAGTCTTTTCCGGATTTTTTATCGCCTTTTTAAGTCTGTTGGTCGCTCTGGGATATTTCATCTACAAACTTTGCAACTGGAATAATTTTCAGGTCGGTATGGCTCCATTGGTCATCGGTTTGTTCTTCTTTTCCGCCATCCAGCTCATCTTTATCGGCATCCTCGGCGAATACATCGGCGCGATCTATACCCAGGTCAAAAACAAACCTCTGGTCATCGAAGAAGAACGGATAAATTTTGATGAATAAGTTATGGGGATATTTCAGGGGGAGGGAAAAACTTTTTTTCACGGGAAAAAAAGTTTTTCCCTCCCCCCGAACCCCCCTTCCTTTTTCAAAAAAAGCGGGATGTTTTTGCTCCCGTTGGTCGCAAACAGGCAATGCGCCACCGCAGGTTATATTTTTAACAAAAAATGAGATAATAACTATAAATGAAGTCATGCAAAATAGATTTTTGATACAAAAATCAGTTTTGCTGTCAAAAGTTTTTGTAAAAAGATACAAGTCATGAAAAAAATTTTGCTTACCGGGGGAACCGGTTTTTTCGGTAAAAGTATTCTGGATATGGTCAGGCGTAAAGAACTGACCGGGTATGAATTTACCATTCTTTCCCGCAATCCGGAAAAATTTTTGCGGAATTTTCCGGAATTTGCCAACTTATCCGGAGTCAATTTTATTTCCGGTGATGTCCGCAATTTTACTGTTCACGGTACTTTTGATGCGATGATCCTCGGGGCGACTCCGGCTTCCGTGACTGTGCCGGATGATGAGATGCGTTCCATCATCATTGACGGGACAACTCATTCTCTGGAAATTGCCCGGCAGTGCGGCGTAAAAAAGTTGCTTTTTATCAGTTCCGGAGCGGTTTACGGGAAGCAGTCGGTTGACAGAGTTCCGGAAAATGCGGTATGCCAGCCGTTTACGGCGTACGGGATTGCCAAGAAAGAGGCTGAAGAACTCTGTTTTGCTTCCGGTATTCCGGCGGTTGCCGCCCGTTGTTTTGCCTTTACCGGAAAATATCTTGACCGCAACATCCACTTTGCCATCGGCAATTTTATCCGGGATGCGCTTGCTGGAAAGCAGATAACAGTAAATGGTGACGGTACACCTCTGCGCTCATATCTTTATGCGGATGATCTGGTCGTCTGGCTCTTTAATTTGCTGGAAAACGGTCGTGCCGGAAAAGTTTACAATGTCGGCAGTGATGATGCGCTTTCCATTGCGCTTCTGGCGCAGACAGTTGCAGACGCTCTTGCACCGGGATTGCCGGTGAAAATCATGCAGACTCCTGCGCCGGATGCTGCCGGACAACCGTATGTGCCGGATATTTCTTTATCCCGCAGTGAAAATTTAAGCAGTGAGAATACTCCGCTTGATCAGGCGATCAGATTGTCAGCCGGAATGCCGTGACCGGAGTTTTTTAACAGATTTCCGTCCGGCACAGCACGGTTTATTTTTGCTGCCGGTCACTGCTTTGCAGAATGACAAAAGCCGGAAATCCGGGGATCTCATATTCCTCAAGGATGGCTTTGATCTCCGGTCGGGTGGGATCTTCCGCCGGAAATGTGACCATGATGAAATTATCATCAATATATTTTTTCACTCCGGCATCCTGCAAAGTCGTTCTTTCCATGGCATGACAATTTTTGCACCATGACGCGGTGAAGCGTACCAGCACCGGTTTGCCGCTTTCCAGAGATTCCGCTTTGGCTTTTTCCAGTGCAGTAATGCCGTCGGTATTTTCACTGCTGCTGCCGGCATTCATCAGTTTGATACCGGTATATGCGTAATAGACGCCGGCGGCAAAAATTATTACGGCAAATACATATTTCAATGCCACCATGAATTTTCCGGGTTTCGGCAGTATCGACAGTCCTGCTCCGACAATGGGCCACGGCAGTGCCATACCCACACCCAGAGCCAGCGGCACAAAACAGCCGTACCAGCCGATACGGGCGGCAAAGAGCAGAACACTGATGACCACCGGAGCAACACATGCTCCGGCAAGAATGGCGGAGATCGCTCCCATGAAAAGCGCAAGCATATCTTTGGAAAACTTCAATTTCCCCGGATTCATTCTGAATCTTGATGCCAGATCAATATCAAATACCCCTGCCATGCTTATTGAAAGCACCACAAAGATCACCGCAATGGCAAAATTGAAAAGCGGTGAACTGTTGAGTGTCCCGAAACTCATTCCGGCAAATGCCGCCAGAATACCCAGTATGCCGTATGCAACTGCTATTCCTGTGCCGTAAAGCAAGCCCCGGATAAAACCGGTTTTTCCTCCGCCGGAAGCACCGATCACTGCCAGATTCACCGGCAGCATCGGCAGCACACAGGGGGTCAGATTCAGGGCGAATCCGCCGATCAGAGCAAGCAGGATCATTCCCCAGAAGGTCGCTCCGGCAAGCGGATCGGCGACCGGTTCATCTTTGAGAAATGCCATAAATTCCGGAGTATCGGTCATGCCGACACTTTTGCGTACCGGCACGAATACTTTTTCCGGGATACTCTTTTCTGCGGTATTTTCCTTTGCCGCATCAGAATTTTCCGTCAGGGATTTTTCTTCTGCGGTATTATCAGTTTTTTCAGCCTCATCATCGGAAACGATGTAGCACACCCCGTCTTCGCAAACCTCTTTCCGTTCAGCGTAAGCAAAGCAGGAAAAAAACAGGGCAAGAGTGATAATGCTGAAAAACTTCATAGTTTACCGTCTCCCCCGGCGGGCGGATTTTTTACCGAGAAATGATTCAATTTTTTTGATATAATCACTGCTTTTGGCATAGCCGGAAATTCTGCCGATCTCATTGCCTTTGGCATCGACAAGAATTGTGGTGGGATATCCGCGGACACCGAATTTTTTCTGCCATTTCTGCTGTTCACTCATCAGTGCGGCATCGATTTTTTTTCTGCTGGGGAAATCGTAGTATACCAGCACCAGTTCTTCTTCTGCGAACTTCTGGAAATCTTTACGGTCAAGAGTATCTTTTTTCAGGCGTTTGCACCATGAACACCAATCTGAACCGGTAAACAGAATAAGTACCGGACGACCCGTTTTCTTTGCCTGTGCCAATGCGGCATTAATGTCGGTCGTCCAACCACGGGGAGCTTCTGCGGAATATGCTGTTGCGCAGAAAAGCAGAGCGATCACGGTAAACAGTAATTTTTTCATCCTATTTTCTCCTTGTTTATGTTGGTTTCAAAAAAACAGTGCGCTCATAACGCTATGGATCTTAAGGTAACTCTTTTTTATGATATTTTCAAGTTATTTCAATAAATTTTTCATAAAACGGATAACTTTTTCATGCAGTTCCTGATCTATTTCAACTGCCGGATTTCCCGGCATGAAAGCGCAATTGCCGATCTGACGGAAAAAGTTGCATACATCTTCATTGGCAATATGTTCAGCTATATCGTGAAAATCTGCTCCATCATCAAGTTTCATTGCTTTTGCGATCGTATCCATGGCAGATGGATCAAGAGCATCTGCACCGCGGCTGTTGAAATCTTTTATCAGCTGCCGCAATTTGCGCCGCAGAACAGTTTTTTCCGGATCCGGCTGCCGGAACAATCTGATCATTGCTGCTGCAACTGCGATTATAATGAGCAGTAAAATTGCCGGTATCACCGGATGGCGGAATATTTTTTCAGATTTTTCAGGGGGCGTTTCACTCTTGTCAGCTTCTTTATCCGGGGGAACATCTGCGGAATTTTCTGTTTCCGGCAAGGTCACTGCTCCGGGAGTGACTGTATACTTGAGCGTCACTTGGGAAATACGGTAACTGCCTGTTTCCGCATCGAATACCGCCAGCGGCAGATCTACGGTGTATTCACCGGCTTTCAGTGCGACAAACGGATACTTGACTGTGAAAGAGGTCTTTTCATCATTGCGGGTGACTTCCGGCGGGTAGGAGCGGCATCCGGTCAGCGGCAGATGCGGTTCTTTGAAAAGCAGACACGGCGGAGAACCATTGAACTGCAGAATTATTTCCCCCGGTTCTCCGGCGGCAAGCCGGGCATTGCTGATACCGCCGGAAATCTGCCAGGAGCCGATCAAACCGGTGTCTATGGTATCTGGCGGGAGTTCCGGCATCGGACGCACAGTCAGCGGTTCAGCGGCTTTGGCGGTAAGCAGGCGGTTCTGCACTCCCGATGCCCCCCAGAAAGAATTTTTACCGCTTTCCAGAGAGATCCGGCATTCCGGTGAGAAATTACCGCTTTTCTGCACCTGAAAAATGGCGGCAAAGCGGAATACATATCCTTTGCCCCGTCTTTCCGGATCTGAAGCAAGCACGAAGTTGTTGCCGTTGTTATCCTGCGGCAGAAAGATCGCACCGGCGAAATTTTCTGCGGTGAAATCCGGCATCCGGGTCAAACTCTGTCCGCCGGGAACAAAAATTTCCACATCGGCACGGAGCAATTCACCCACATAGACCGGTCGTTGCGGAGTGATGGTCAATTGAGCGGAAAAACGGTCTTCAGGCGGCAGTTTTCCGGGATCAAGGACTGTAAGAATAAGTGTATTTGTGCGGATCTCACTGCCGCCGGAATCGATCGTCAGCGGCGGGATGGTATATTTTCCGCTTGCAGTAATTGTTGCCGGCATGCCGCAGGTCAGTGAATCTGTCCGTTTACCGTTGATTATCCGGGTTGAAAATGAGCGGCTGGTAATGTTGCCGGAAATTTTTATTTCCGGCGGCAGTGCCGGCAGCCGGACCGAAAACTCCTGACTGCTGTCAACTGTGATAAGCAGCATGAAGCTTTCTCCTGCCACCGGAGAAGATGGCGTCGCGGATAAGCGTGCCGTGACCGCTGCAAGTGACAGACAGCAAAAGGCAAGATAACAGAGCAAAATAAATTTTTTCATTTACCAATCCTCTTTCACCTGACGGTAATAGCGATTCTGATTACGGTAGATTGCATTACGTAAAGTATCGGATTCCTCATTGAGCAATTCGATCACCTTGCGGGCACTTTCCTTATTCTCATCTTTATTCTTTTCAGCCGGAGAGGCAACAGAAACTTTCTCTGATCCTTTGCCGTCAGTTTCATCTTTTTTCTCCTGCGTTTGGTGAATTTCTGCCATATTCTGCAATTTTTCCGCAGCTTCATCAAGTTTTTTCTGTGCCATGGCATTTTTGCCTTCTTTGGCAAGTTTTTCCGCTTCCCGCAGATCCCGCATGGCAGATCGGGCATTTTCCGCCATTTTTTTCTGATTCAGATCTTCGGCATTTTCCGCCAATTTCTCTGCGGCATCGGCAGCCTGACGGCTTTTTTCTGCGGAGTTATCACTTTCAGATTGTCCTGAACTGCCATTTTGCTGATTTTGTTTTGAATTACCATTTTGCTGATTCTGCTGATTCTGCTGTTGTGCTTCTTTGGTTTGCTGTCTGGCAGTTTCCTGTGCTTTTTTCAATTCATCAATTTTTTTCAACAACTTTTCAGCTTTTTTTACATCATGGAGCAAAGCATTGAAATTTTTCACCCGGCTGCGGTCAAAATCTTTGTCGGCAGCCAGTTTGAAAGAATTCATATATTGTTCCTTACTGCCGGAAAAAGCGGCAAGAGCCTGCTTGAGGGCACTTTCAGCACCGGCAAGATCCTCTTTGGTCAAAGCGGTATCGGCGGCGGTGATTTCTTCTCTGCCCTGTTTTTGAGTGATGACTGCCAGATTATGCATCGCTCTTGCCCGGAGCAGTGTCGGGACTTCCGGATCATCGATCAATCCATTGTAAATTTCAACCGACTGTTTATCGCCGGCTGTCTGCATCCGGTGGGCGTTCCGGAAAACGGTGTAATGATCAGAATTTTTTTCATCTGCGCCACAGCAGAAAAGTATTGTCATTATCATTGCCGTGCGGCTGAAAAAATTTCCTTTTCTGCAGGAAATCGCCAGCGACAAAAACAGTAAAACAGCTCCGGCTCCGGCAAAATACGGAAAAAGATCATCCGGTTCTTCCTGAAAAATTTCCTCATCACTATGCTGTTTGATCTTCTGATCCAGAAATTTTTTCACCTCATTGAAACCGGTATCACCTATTGTACTGCGGATATAACAACCACCGGTGGAAGCGGCGATTTCCTGCAGAAGTTTCTCATTAAGTTTACTGGAAGCGGTTTTTCCGTCGGCTGTACGCATGAAAGTTCCGTCATCCCCCGGTACCGGGGCGGCAATTTCCGGCGAACCGAAACCGATTGCTATCAGCGGGATTTTTTCTTCCCGCAGTTTTTCCAGAGCGGCAGCCGTGTCGCCGGATAATTCATCTCCGTCGGTAAGCAGTATGACAACTCTGTTTCCGGCGGAAGTTTCCGGAAAACTTTTTTCTGCACTTTCCAGAGCTGCTCCGAGGTCAGTGCCGCCGAAAGGGACACTTTCCGGTGATAATTCATTTACTGCCAGATCAAAGGTATAGTGATCAGCAGTCATCGGGCAGGTCATCCGTGCGTTTCCGGCAAAAGCGATCAGAGCGAAACGGTCAGATGGAAACGCCGCGGTTATTTCCCGCAGTAAATATTTTGCCTGTTCCATCCGGCTGGGGGGCAGATCGGTTGCCCGCATGCTTTTGGAAACATCAAAAAGCACTGTTATTTCCCGGTATTCTGTGGTGAATGAGTTCTCTTTCGTTCTGATATAAGGGCGGGCGGCGGCAGCTCCGAGCAGCGGCAGAGCGGCGATCAGCAGAATATATTTTATCCATCTTTTCACCGGAGAAAGCTGTGAAACATTTTTCCAGTCGGTATTACCGCCGAAAAGCTGCTTCAGCTGCCGTCTTTTGCGTACTTCGGTAATGATCAGAGCTGTCAATGCCGCCAACGTCAGCGGAAGCGACAGCCAGAAAATCCACGGATCGACAAATTTCATACTTTTTCACCTTTCTGAAACTTAAGAATATAATCACTTTTTCAGAAAATTCAAGATGACATTTGCCACAATCATTCAATATAGGTGATTTTGTACGGCAGAGAATTGATAAAATCCCTGCCGTAACGGCGGGTGACGATACGGGAATCCAGTACGGCAATTCTGCCCCGGTCGCTTTTGGTACGGATCAATCTGCCTGCACCCTGACGGAATTTCAGCACCGCTTCCGGAAGTGAATAGTGGAAAAATGAACTTTTCCCTTCCGCTTCAATGCGTTCCATTCTGGCGGCAGTGACCGGGGAACCCGGAGAGGCAAAAGGCAGTCTGGTGATGATGACCAATGTCAGATTATCGCCCGGTACATCCACTCCGGTCCAGAAACTGTCAGTGCCGAAAAGTACCGAATGAGGGGTGTTCTGAAACGAGTAAAGCATCTGATTGCGGGTGATGCCTTCCCCCTGAACCAGCAGCGGCAATCCCCGCAGAGCAAAACGCTCCTGCAGTGCCTGACGGCAGAAATTCATGCTCTGATAGCTGGTGAAAAGCACAAAGGCACTGCCGTTATTTTCCTCCACCAGCTGCCAGACGGCGGATGCCAGAGAATTCAAATAGATGTCGGAAGCTGGTTCCGGCATATTTCTTTTGATCAGCAATTGTGCCTGATCCGGGGAAAACGGTGAATCAAGTTTCATCGTTCTGCCGCCGGTAAATCCGGTGCGGTTGATGAAGTGGTCAAAAGAGTTGTTGGTTGTAAGGGTGGCACTGCACAGCAATACCGGTATATCACCATTGAAAAGCAGCTGTTCAAGCAGTTGCGCCACATTCAGCGGAGAAGCGTTGCAGACCACGGAATCCTGTTCCGTTTCAATATAATATACGGCATCATCCATCCGGCGCATGGCAAAAACGCTCAACATATCAGCATAATTGCGGCACTTGTCGGCACCGGCGGCAAGTTCGGTACGGAAACTGTCATTTTCCTCCTCTTCAATGTGGCGGTCAAGTTTCTCTGCCATCATTGAAAGCAGTTTTATCAATTCTTCCGGACATTGATCGGGAATTTTTTCGTTGAGCCGCATTGAGTTGTTGGAATCTTTTTTCAGCAGTTCCTCATAGTTATGGAAAAATCCGTAGATCTCATCCCTGGCCTGCTGGGCAAGGGCGCGCAATTCCAGCATGATTGCTCCCTGACGCATGAATAATCCTCTGGCATGGGCTGGATTGTAGAAACGGTTGACCATACTCAACATGGCTGTACGGGCAAGGTGCAAGCCCAGATGGGTGGCGGCATTGTTTTCCAGAGTGTGCGCTTCATCGATCAATACAGCGCCGTAATCGGGCAGCAAAGCTCCGCCGTTGCCGCTTTCCCGGCGGATCGCCAGATCAGTGAGAAAAAGAGCATGATTGGCAACGACAATATCCGCCTCATCCCACTTTCTTCTTGCTTTGAAATAGTAACAATTGCGGTAAAATTCACATTTCGGTCCGGCGCAATTGCCGCTTTCACTGCACACCATGTGCCAGATGCGGCTGTTATCCCGGATGCCGTTGAGATAATTTTCATCATTGCCGTTTTCCAGATCGGAACACAATTTTTCCGTTTCCATGATCATCTGGGGCAACGGGAGCAATTGGTCACGCTGTTCGCCGGAAAGCATGGCGAGTCGCCGGCGGCAGAGATAGTTGCTTCTGCCCTTGGCGAGAGCCACTACGCATCCGGAAGCTGTAAGGGTGTTGAGAAACGGTATATCTTTTTCGATCAGCTGGTGCTGGAGATTGATCGTTTCAGTGGAGATAAGTACCGGACGGCGGCTGTCGATGGCATAGTTTATCAGAGGAACTAAATAGGCGAAACTTTTGCCGACTCCGGTGGGAGCTTCGATACAGACATTGCTGCTGTTTTCCAGAGCTTCGGCAATGGCAAGAGCCATTTGCAGCTGCTGCGGACGCTCTTCGCACGGAGTACCGTTGAGCGACGTTGCCTGTGCCAGTATGCCGCCTGGAGCGAAAAATTCACGGCATGCCGCCGCCAGATCGACCGTACAGCTGCCGTTAAGTTCATAATCAACGGCAAATTCATCAGTATCAAAATTGATGTTTTCATCATCAAGATGAGCAATATCGATGACCATCAGCGGGACTCCAGAAAAGTGCGGATCGCCGCTTCAAAGTGATCAAGCTGTTTATCCGGCAGCCGGAATTGTTCCCCGATACGGCGGAGCAGCCGGGCGGCATGATTCTCTTTGCCGCTGGCAAGATCGGCGGCACTGCGGCGGATCATGGCGGAAGTTTCCTTTTCTCCGGCATGGTAAATGCGGTTGATAACAGCATCTTCACTGGCAGAAAGAGTCAGATGCAAAGTGAGCAATTCTTCGCTCAAATTAAGACTTTCGCCAAGTTTTCCGGCAAAAGCGGTCGCTTCGGCGCAGAATCTTGCCAGATCTTCCAGAGTAAGTTCCAAAGAACCGGTAAAGCGCAGATAACAGAATGAACCGTTGTCAAAAAACTGCCACATCAGCGGGCGATCCTGTGCCAGAAATCTCAATGCTCCGGCGGTTTCCTGCGGCGAAAGCGTATCTTTGCGGTCAAGGAAAAGCGGTTTGCTGCACGGGAAGACTGCCTGACTGACCATATCCTGCAATTCATTTGCGGAAAAAAGATTCTGCACCGGCTGATCCGGTTCGATGGAAAATTTCAGCAGAATGGAGTTTTTGCCATTGCCCCGGCGGCGGCGGAAAAATCTTTCCGCATCCAGTATCTGATCGGAGATCCGGCTGTTGTCATCACTGCTGTTCTGTCTGGTTTCATAAAGAATGCCCCGCAGGATACGCCCGAGCTGTTCTCTTTCATTTCGCATGCAGCGGCGCAGAAGTTCCTGCATCTCATGCGCTCTGCGGGCGGGACGGCTCGAGGCTTCCGGGGTACGGATGTAGAAGATACCCTCCTGCAATTCGCCCTCGACCCCTCTGGAACAGACATGGGGCAGGTTTTTGAATGGGCGCACGGTGAAAATAACATAGCGTTTTCCATCGACCAGCGGACGCTCGATGGTGTAATCCAGCGGCGGTTCGATATGGGCATTGATAAAATCCCCCACCGGTGTCGGATCGAAACTGCCCGCCTGTTCTTCGGTAACTCCGGTGTAAAGCGACGGCACTCCTGAAGCATCCTCCGTTACTCCGATGACCAGAAATCCGCCGCGGGTATTGGCAAATGCCGTCAAATGACGGACGATTTTGCCCTTTTCCTGCCGGGTCATGGTGCGCCATGACATAGCGGATTTATAGTCAAGTTCATCGGATTCGACTTTGCGCTTGACCAATTCGGCAAAGTCGTAGGAACGCATCGCACTCATAACTTACTCCGGATCAGCGTAAAGCAGATGCTGGCAATTATCACAGCTTTCGATTTTGCCCTTGGATAACTCGTTAGCGGTCTGCATGGTCACTTTCATATGACAATTTCCGCAGCAGCCGTTATCCAGTTTGGTCAATGGCGGAGTATTATCCTTGCTTTTGAGCAGACGGTTGTAAACGCCCAGCAATTCATCACGCACATTGGCAGTCAGAGCGGGGCGGTCGGCAATTGCTTTGGCGATCTCTTCTTTCACACTTTTGGAAAAGGCGAGCAATTCTTCAAATTCGGTGCGGGCATTGCGCAGTTCAAGAGCATTGGCGCGTTTGATTTTTTCCGCTTTTTCTTTGAGTTCGGCAACCAGATCAAATTTTATCAGCAATTCTTCTTCCAGCTCTCCGACCTTGCGTTTATTGTCGGCGATCTGACCGAGCATTGCCTGATATTCATTGTTTTTCTTGACCAGAGCTGATTGTTGCTGCAATTTCTGACTGTCAGCAGTGAGGCGGGCGATTTCGGATTCGCATTTTTTGATGGCGAGTTCCTCTTTTTTGTACTCTTCCGCCGCCGCAGCAGTATCGGCATTGAGTTTATCCCGGCGGGCGATGATGGCATCCATCTCTTTGGGGAGCAATTGCAAACGCTGCTCCATGCCTTTCCGGCGCAAATCAGCTTCCTGCAAAATGAGCAGGGCATCCAGATTGGGATCGGTCATAATCTTAATCTCCACAATTTTAATTGATGATCCATGTTGGGGAAATATACGGCACATTTGCCCTGATGTCAAGTGCCGTGTGCAATAAAATGAAAAAAAACTGCCTGAACTGCCGTTGCAGTACCATTCCGGCAGGGCAGGATGGTTCCGGCAGAATATTTATACGGCAAAGCCGGAAAAAGGGGTTTTTTTGATAAAAAGTAATTTTTTTACAAAAAATTTTTTAAAATATACAATTTTTTTATAAATTTGTGTGTATATTTATATCGTGACAATAGGCATCTGGCGCAATGCCGATAAACAACAACCAAAATGAAAGGTGACAAAATGTCAAAACAGCTCCACCATGGTGGAGTAAAGCACACATGCTTTACTCTTATTGAACTCCTCGTAGTCATCGCGATCATCGCCATTCTGGCGGCAATATTGCTTCCGGCACTCAACTCCGCCCGTGAGCGCGGCAGAAGTGCTTCCTGTATCAACAATCTCAAGCAGATGGGTTCTGCAGGTTCACAATACTCCAATGATTATGAAGATTTCACTTTGCCCCGTGGCGACAACAGTGCCCGCAGTCTGACCTTGGCAATGGCTCCTTATCTGGGCTATCAGCTCAATACCTACAATCAATTGGCAACCACGACGGAGTACCCGATTTTCCAATGTCCCTCTGACCCGGATCCCCAGTGGCAAACCGCCGCACAACATCTGGCAGGGAAAAATGGTTTTTCCTATATCGGCAACGGCAGTGTCTGCCAATACAAAGATAATTTCGGTGTCAAACTCGGTCAGATAAAAAATGCTTCCGGAGTTTTCTACATTCTGGAAGCCGGTTGGAGCGGCAGCAACGGTTCTGCCGTTATGACCAGCGGTACACATGACCGTGCCGGATACCGTCACCCCGGCGCACCCGGCGGTGAAACTGTTACTGCAGCAGTTGCTTCCGGCTTCAACGGCGGGATGAATATTCTTTTCGTGGATGCTCATGTGGGAGATTTCAAAGGGCGCACTGTCACCTACAGCGGAACTGATGATCAGATGGGACGCCTCTGGTGGAACAGCGGTTATCGCGACTGAAGGTATTGAAAATGAAAAAATCTCTGCTGATACTTTTATCCGGTATCTGCGGGATCATCTCCGGCAATGCGGCTGATCTGGTCAAACCGGGTCAGCCGTCAGCTTTAGTGGTGATCCCCGCTGATGCGATTGCTGTGGAAGAATTTGCCGCTCAAGAGGTGGTCGATCATATCTTTATGGCAACCGGAGTGAAATTGACGGTTATCAGAGGTGCTGCTCCTGCCGGAAAAAATCACCTTATCCGGCTGGGACGTGCCGCCAAAGTTGAACGCAATTGGTCAACTGCCGGTGCCGGAACGGTGAAAATTTCTGCCGATGCAGTGGATATTGCCGGTATCGACGGCACCGGCACGCCGGAAAATCTGAGCAATCCATCAGGTACTCTGCTTGCCCTTTACAGCTTCCTCAATAATGAATTGGGTGTCGCCCACCTCTGGCCCGGGAAAAACGGTACTTTTGTCCCCAAAAGGAAAGAGATAATCCTCAAAAATACGACCCGGCAGATCACTCCCAAACTGAAAGCCGCATACTGGAGAAATTCGGTAAAAACGGAAGGGTGGAGCAATCCGAAAAACTGTCAGAAGTTCCACGATGATATCCAGTTGTGGTTCCGCCGTCAGGGGTTCATCGTCTATCAGCGGCTCAATTACGGTCACGCTTTTACGGCTTACTGGGATAAATACAGCGCAAAAAATCCGGAACTTTTCAATCTTCTGCCCAATGGTAAACGTATCAGTGACCCGCTTTATTACGGGGGAGCTGCCAAACTGGTCAGTATGTGTGTGAGCAATCCGGAGCTGGTAAAACTTATCGTGGAAAACTGGCGGAAAACCGGTACTCACGAATTTGTCAATGTCAATGAAAACGATACTGCCGGCAAGTGTGTCTGTGCAAACTGCATGGCGATGGACAACAACTCCGATACCACCCGTCTGGCACGGGCAAAAGCCGCCTATGCCAAAGGAGATAAATTGTGGTACGATCAATTGGGCTCACTTTCCGACCGCTATGCAAAATTCTATCTGGCAGTGCAGCAAGAGGCGGATAAGATCAAACCCGGCTGCATGATGAGTGCCTTGATCTACGGCAACTACTTTGAGCCGCCCTCATTCAAGCTCAATGACCGCATTTTAATGCGCTTCTGCCCCCCGGTGATGTATCCGTGGACGGCAAAGAAGGTCAATGATTACAAGCGTATCTGGCAGGGTTGGTACGAGGCGGGAGTGAAGCTCGGTTTCCGCCCCAATTTCACCCATGACGGTCACAACTTCCCGCTGATCTACTATCCGGAATTTGATGACTGCTACCGTTTCGCTTCCGGGCGCAGTCTTTACTACGTCGATCTTGATTCTCTTACCGGTATGTTCGGAGCCAACGGCTTGACGCTTTATGTCATCGCCCGGAGAGTCAATGGCGATACCCGTGAACTTGCTGAATTGGAAAATGATTATTTTGCCGCTTTCGGACCGGCGGAAAAAACCATGCGCAAGTTTGTGGAAGTTATGCGTATTGCCACTGCCGGAGGAGATAAAAACGGCAATTTTGACAAAGTGCAGGAGTCGCTGGAGGGGGGGAATTTCAGTTCATTTTTCGTCCATGCCCACAAAATTTTCACTCCGGCAGTGATGAAAGAAGGAGTTGCTCTGCTGGATAAGGCACTGAAAGAGTGTGCCAATGACCCCGAAGCTCTTGCCAGGGTGGATTTTGTCCGCACCGCTTTGCTGGATGCACAAATGGTTTTGGAAACTCAAAAGGCTTTTGCCGCTTATCCCGCCCCGGGCAGTGCGGAAAAATTTGTCGCCTCCTGCAAAAAACTGCAGGCATTCCGTGCCGCCAATGAACATAAAGGCTATGCCAATTTAGCAGTTTCCGCCGGTCGGGAAAATGCCAAGTGGCCCATGCACATGCTCAATACCAATGATGGTGATGTGGTCTTATCCAACTGGCAGATATTCTTTGATGAAAAGAAGATTGGCGACAGTCAGGAGATTTGGAAAAAAGGCGCAGATGCCTCGTGGCCCGCTATCGGTACTGATTCCCACTGGGAACAGCAGCCTGCCGGTATCGCATGGGAAAAAGCCAACGGCAAGCCCTACAAAGGCGTGGCATGGTACTCTGTCCGTTTCGATGCCGATGCGCAGTTGCTGAAAAGCAAGACCCGGCTCTATTTCGGGGCGATCGACGGTCTGATGAGCGTGATTTATGTCAACGGTCAGAAACTTATGGAGCGTCCTTTCCCCTACAAAGGCGATATGAATTCATGGCGGACACCTTTCAGCGTGAGCATCCCCGCAGGTTTGTTGAAAGAAAAGGACAATCTGCTGGTGGTTCGCGTGGAAAAATATACCCATGTTTCCGGTATCTGGCGGCCGGTGTTTTTCGGTAAGGAAATTGAAAAAAGCCAAACTTCCGCCACTTTGATACCCAATGGCGATTTTGCCGGAACTGTCCTTGCGCCGTGGCGGATCGATGTGCCATCGGGACACTTCAAATTCACCGTGGAAAATAATAATGAAGCGAAAAACGGTAAAGTTTTGAAGATTTCCTGCCCCCGCCCCGATGCCAAAGGAGCGGATAAGATCTGGGGTAGAGCTTATCAGCCGGTTAAAGTGGTCAAAGGAGAAAAATACAAAATCAAAGTGCGCTTCAAAACGCTCCCCGGATTTCAGGGCAGATTTGAGTTCTGGGTGCGTTCCGGCAACGGTAAAGATGCCAACCGCACCTTGAAAGCTCTGGGCAAAGAGGGCTGGCAGGAGATGAGCGGCATGCTTGTTCCCGGGTCAAATGAGGCGGTATTCTATCTCACCATCCGCGGCGGCACCGGTACGGTGCTGGTCGATGAGGTGATTCTGGAAAGCACCGTCAAGCCGAAGAAAAACTCCACGCCGACTTTGATCCCGAATGGCACTTTTGATGAAGCAACGCTTGCGCCGTGGCGCAAAGATGTGCCTGCCGGACACTTCAAATTTACCATTGAAACGGATAATGAAGCGAAAAACGGTCAGGTGCTGCAGATCTCCTGCCCCTATCCCGATGCCAAAGGTGCGGATAAGATCTGGGGCAGAGCTTATCAGCCGGTCAAGGTGGTCAAAGGCAAACGTTACCGGGCAAAGGTACGCTTCAAAACCCTCCCGGGATTTCAGGGCAGATTTGAATTCTGGATACGCTCGGGCAATGGGAAAGATGCCAACCGCACCTTGAAAGCCGGATATAAAGATCAATGGCAGGAAATGAGCGGCATACTCGTTCCCGGTTCAAATGAGGCGGTATTTTACCTCACCATCCGCGGCGGCACCGGCACAGTGCTGATCGATGAGGTGATTCTGGAAGAGATAAAATAAATTCAGCACAACCACGTTCAACCATGATCCGCCGATCCAGCAGAAAGCTCACCGGATCGGCGGAATAATTTTATTCTGCTGAAATAAAGAAGAAATTAAAAATCGTTTACGGTTTGACAAACAGATTGTGAGGAGTTATTTTAATAAAATGTGTATATTATCTGTTTTAAGTAGAAAAATCTGTGTTTTTTTGATAATGACAGTTCTTGCGCTGCCATTATTTGGAAAGGAAATCAGAAAAATGCAAAGTGCTTTTTCCTGCCGCTGGGAGCTGGCTTTTCTGGATGAAGCCACCTTTGAAGATGCCCGGCTTTATTCTCTGCCCGGCAAAGAGTTGAAATCTGCCATGCCGCTGGTTCTGGTCGATGGTATGGCAGATCTGGGAAAGTTGACCAAACATGTGCCGGGCAAATCTGTCGCCATTGTCCGGGGAGTTTTCAATGCTCCGGAAGATGGCGAGGTGATCATCGGCTGCGGGGCAGACTGGTGGCTGCACGGCTTTATCAATGGTAAACCTTTTGGTGATACCGAAGCAAACGGCAACGCCTCTTACCCGATCGGCAGACTGGATCAGCTCTATACAGGCAAAGTGCATAAAGGAACCAATATCATCACCTTTCATCTGCGCGCCGGAAACAATTGGCACTTCGGCGTAACTCTGCTGCCGATCCAGCCGGATGCTCCGCGCAATTACCGGATAATGAACCGGATAAACGCCTTTATTCTGGAAAAGGATTTCCGTCTGGCGCATGAACCGCTGGTCTTTGATGTCGGCACTTGTGAAGCCAATGTGTGTGTGGAATTTTCCCAGCCTGCACTCTGCGGGATAACTTACACTCCGGCAAATGGCGGAAAAAGCGTGACCCGCTGGAGCAAAGTTTACGGTCAGCGGGATTACCGGCAAATCCACCACTTTCAATTGACCGGATTGACCGCCGGTACAGTTTATAACTATGAAATACTCCGCCTGAATGAAAGAGAAGGAACGGAAAAAGCAGTCTTCAGCGGAAAATTCACCACCTTCCCGGAAAAAGCCGTCCGTCACCGCTTTGCCGTTTTCAGCGATACCCAGACTCCTGCGAATATCAAGCGTCAGGGGTTTGAAGATTTCATCGCCAACACCCCGCTGAAAGAGGCGGATTTTATCGTTTCTCTCGGCGATATGGCATCGGGATTCGGAAATTTTTCCGATGCATATTTCACTGATTTTATCGACATTCTCAAAGCCCGCAAGATCACTGCACCTTTGGCAATGGTGCGGGGAAATCATGAGTTGTGGGGGGCTGAATCGTTGCTTTACACCAGATTTTTCGGTCGTCCCTACGGCGCATTCACTTACGGAGACACCTTCTATATCCGGCTGGATTGCGGCGAAGATCAGCCCCGGAAAATGGCTCCCGGAAACCGCACATTGAAAAGCGATTTCAAAGAGTTTTTAGCTGAAGAAGCCGCCTGGCTGGAAAAGGTGATCGCAACTCCGGAGTGCCGCAATGCCAAACGGCGCATCGTGCTTGCCCATGCCACCCCCTTTGAGCTGCATGAAAAACACATGGCAAACTCTCTGGAAAAGATGGTGGGCAAGATCTTTTACGGCGAAAATCCGCTCTGCAAAATCGATTTGTGGATTGCCGGACACATCCATTATCCCATGCGTTTTGATCCGGTTGCCGGAAAAGTTTACGGTGATCTTCCCCCGAAAAAGAGTTTTGCTTTGACTGAAAAAGACCGGCAAAACATCTGTTTCCCGGTATACACCAATGATGGTCCCCGTGGCGGCGGAGCGGAAATAAGTATGCTGGATGTAACTTGCACGGAAAACGGTATCCTGCTCCGTTATATTCTGCCTGACGGCAAAATCGTTGACGAGGTGATGATCCGCCCGGGCAGGGAAATTGAAGTGAAATACTCGGAATTCAAATTGTTATGGAGCAAATAAGATGCCGAATCAAAAAGTTTTTACTGAAAACAATTCCGTAATGGACAAAAGTTTTGTTCCGGAAGTGATCTATGATGAAAATCCGGAATTGGTCGATCTTTACTATACTGCGTGGCAATCCGCATGGGAACATATTTTTACCTGTCCGGGCGCACCGGTTCAGACCTACATGAATGAGGGCATCCGCTGCCACAAGATCTGGATCTGGGATACCTGTTTCATGGTGCAGTTCTGCCGGTATGCGGCAGATAAATTCCCCGGTATCCAGAGTCTGGAAAATTTTTACCGGGTGATCCATGACGGGGAATCGATGGTGCTGAAAGTCCACCACACCGATAATCCGCCGCTTTTTGCCTGGACGGAGTATGAATACTTCAAACACACCGGAGATGTGGAACGGGTCAAACGCATATTGCTCAAAGAACAATATTTACAGCGTCATTACGATTGGCTGGAAAAACTCAAAGGCGGCATCCTTTTTGATTACTCCACCGCCAAAACTGCCGCCGAATGGATTCCGGGCAAAGGTTTCAAATGGGCGGGGTGTCCCAGCGGTATGGATAATACTCCGCGGGGAGATGATGATTACACCTCGATCTACTGGCTGGAACTTTCCGCCCAGCAGGGGTTGAGTTCCCTTTATATCGCCCGACTTGCCGAAGCGGTGGGTGAAAAAGAGCTTGCCGCAGAATGGATGGCAAAGTTTGAAGAACTTAAAAAGTTTGTCAATGACCGTTTCTGGAGCAAAGAAGATCAGATGTATTTTGACCGCTTTGTGGATGAAAGCGGATTCTGCAAAGTCCTCACCCCCGCTTCCATCTGGCCGATGATGGCGGAAATGTGTGATGAAAAACAAGCTGAAGCTCTGGTAAAAGTGCTTGCCGATCCGGAAAAACTCGGCGGCAAATATCCCGTCCCCAGCGTCAGCAGAGATTCAAAATATTTTGATCCTGAAGGCGAATACTGGCGGGGAAGCATCTGGATACCGGTTCTCTATATGAGTGTCAAAGCTCTGGAAAAATACGGCTGCCATGAGCTTGCCAAAGAGATTTCCCGCAATATCATCAGCCAGCAGCTGCGTACATTCAAAACTTTTGAACCGCACACCATCTGGGAGTGTTACTCACCCACAGAGGATAAGCCAGCAACCAAAAATCGAAAAGAGGGGTTGGGTCTGGTGCGCACCGATTTCTGCGGCTGGTCTGCCCTCGGACCGATCTCGCTGCTGATCGAAAACCTTATCGGTGTAGAAGAGGTCAACGCCTTGACCAATACCATCATCTGGCATCCGGAATCTGAAAAACGCAGCGGTATAAAGAATCTGAAAATGGGAAAAAATTCCATTTCTCTTATCGCTGAACCGGCAAAAAATCAGGCAACGGTTTCCTGCGAAAAAGCCTTTACGTTGATTCTCAACGGCAAAGAACTGGCAATCCCTGCCGGTTCAATTGTTGTCGCTTTGAATTGATTTTTTTCTTTGCCGACGGAAAATTTTCGGGGCTGCTGCAAAATATCAGTTTTTGCAACAGCCCCATCGTTTTTTTCAACAGGTTAATTGGTGCGCCGGATGATCCCGAATCTGCGGCGGGCGGCATTTGAATTCTGTTCCATCGTAAAATATGTGGAATTCATGGAGCCGGCTTTGCGGAAAGGCACGGTTATGTGCGTCGGGAAAAGGTGTTGAGAAGAAGCGATTTCCAGATCGATGTAGATCATATTTTCCGGAATATTTTCCGGTGGTGTCAGCGTGACAGTGAAGCTGCCGGGGCAATAGTTTATATCACCGATGGAAAATGATTCGTGATCGGCACTGTACCCTTCAGGAAGCAGCCATTTACAGCGGAAAAGTGTGGTTGAGGCAATCGTTTCATCCACCTTGACTTTGATCCGGGACGGCACGCCGGGGGTCAGATACGGTTTATCCAGATATTCCACATCCACAGTGGTGAAGGTCAAATTGAATGAGAGCTGCCACGGGGATTTTTTCCACAGTTTCTCTGCCGCTTCCGTGCTTTTGAAATCATTTTCAGGTACGACAAATGCCGGATCATAAAGTTCGCCCATTTCCCGCAGGCGGATGACCCTGGCGGTCAATTCGGTAATGCTTTGCGGCATAGGCGCGGGAACGGAGAATTTGTCGATAGAGTGCTGGATTATGGCATCGCCGATCGCGGTTTTCCATTTTTCCGGTATCGCTTTTTCTCCCTGAATGATCCCGAGCAGTGCGCCTACTGTGGCAGCGGTACAGTCGGTATCATCGCCGCAATTTACAGCAGTGCAGATGGATTTCCCGAAGTCACCTTCGCCGTAGAGCAAACCGATGACAGCAAAAGCCACATTCGCCGGAGCCTGAAACCACCCCATATCTTCATTGAGTTTCACGACTGCGGTGCGGGCTTCCTGCCAGGTTTTTCCGGAATCATAACAGCTTATTGCCAGTTTGATACTCTCTGTCAACCGGCAGTCGGCGGGGATCTTGCTCAAGCCGATTTCCAGAAGTTTGCGGATGTCTGATTCGCAGAATGCGGCAGCTTCCATGGCGGCGATGAACATTTCGGCATAAATGCCGTCTGTAACATGGTCACAACTGGCATCCATATAGGCATAGCGGATCGCATCATCCGGCTTTCCGGCGCACAGACATGCCCAGATTTCCGCCCGGATCCACGCACCGTTACTCCGTTTGAGAGCATCATTTTCACAAGCTCCTGAAAGCGGCGGGAAAAATCCGACCTGACAATTGTAACGGCAATTGGAATATTCCCCCCACGGTCCGGCAATGCAATGGAGCCACATTTCACCGAAGTGGCGGGTGGTCAGATGTTCAAGACCGTAAAATTCGGTCATGACCAGCCAGAGCAGCTGCAAATCAAGATCGTCATTGGGCAGCGGATTACCGTCCGGTTCTTTGGTGAACCATGATATATCGTGCATGCTTGTGTCGCACTCCATCGGTGCGCCGAGGGTGCCGCCGATATTTTTACCGATCCAGCAGCCGTGGATCTTGTCTTTCATAACTTCAGAATCCGGAAGTTGATTTTTGGAACTCATGGAATCACCTCAATAAAAAAACAGTTGTATATGTGTGTTGAGTATACTATACAACTGTTCCGATTAAAAGCAAACACTTCACGGAAAAAAATAGAAAAATTCCGTTTCTGCCGGATCCGCGGTCAGGTAATATCCGGCAGAAACATACAGCTTATTTTTCAACCAGTTCTGCGTGGAGAGCTTTCTGGGCTTCTGCAAAGTTTTCCCGGGCGATGATGAACTGCATATTCACCTGACGCATGCACTGATCAAGGGCAAGGACGTTGATATTGGCATCGGCAAGAGCAGTTGCTGCTCTGGAGAGGAAGCCCGGAATTTTCATATTACTGCCGATGACCGCCACGATTGCGACCGCACGGGTGGAAATCTGGGCTTTGGGGAATGTCTGCCGCAATTCGGCAATACAGCTTTCCAGATTTTTGTACCGTTCGGAAACGTAATGGGTGATGGTATTGGCGTTGGTATTTTTTGCAATATAACTGATGTTGTTGCGGGCGAAACTTTCCAGAACTTTGTAATCGTAGCCGCTGGCTCCGACCATTTCAGTATCAAATATCTCAACGGCAATAATATCTTTTCTGCCGCAGATCATATCCACTTTGGGAGTCGGGGAAACGTAATCCTGGCTGATCAATGTGCCGGGACTTCCGGGATCAAAGGCATTTGCCACCCGGATGGCGATACCGTGACGCTCCATCTCTTTGGAAGCTTTGGGGTGGATCGCTTCCATTGCCATATCCGCAAGCTGGTCGGCAATGTCAAAATTCGTATGACCGATGGTACGGACATTTTCCACGCCCATAAGTTTGGGATCTCCGGTGGAAAGGTGGAATTCTTTGTGGATGATACCCTCTCTGGCATCAGTGACCACTGCCAGTTTGCTGAAAGTGATCTCACTGTAGCCGCGGTCAAATTTAGCCATGACACCCTCGGCACATTTTGCGTAACCGGTGACGATGGGCATGCATTCGGCAAAATTCAAACCTTTGAGATTGTGTGAGATGGTCTCTTCCATGGAGCCGGTTTCCTGATCTTTCCAGCCGGAAAGATCGACAAAAACAGCATTGACTCCGTGTTCTTTAAGGATGAGTACCGAGTTAAAGGCACTGTGTGCTTCGCCGACAGAACTGAGCAATTCCCGGGCGGCGGGCAGATAGTTGCCCGGCTGGAAGTGACCGAAACTGCGCAGGTGCATAAGGTGGAGCAGACAGTTTTTGATACCGTCCATGCGCTCATTGACAAAGGCATCGGCGGTTGTCAGATCGAGTTTCAAGCCGGCAAAACTGTGATTGAGATCGAGCATTTTCTGCCGGGTGGCTTCCAGTTTTTCCTGCCATTCCCGGTTGTCACCGGCGGCGAAACTGCCGTAGATGCCCGGCTCGCCGGTCTTTTTGTCTTCCAGAAGTAAATTGGTGATGCCGCCATAGGCGGAAACAACGAAAATGCGGTTGTAAAGTTCTGCACCTTTGCGGGAACCGATAAGGATGTTTTCCATCAATTCCCCGAAGCGGGTCATACTGGTACCGCCGATTTTTTCAACAGTGTGCTGTCCCATAATCAGATGTCCTCAATTCTTAAAAGTTTAACCGGTGAACTGTTTACCGAAAGTGTTGTGATTTCTGCCAATGCCGCCCGGATATGTTTTTCCCGTGCCGGATGGGTCAGAATGACCAGTGACACAATGTCTTTATCTTTGCGGGTCTCATGCTGTATCAGGCTGGAAATACTTATGGAGCGGTCGGCAAGTATCTGGGTGATTTGAGCCATGACTCCCGGACAATCCTTGACTTGCAGACGCAGATAGTAACGGCTGCAAACCTCCTCTTCCTGGATCTGCCGGTCAAATACTTCTCCGGGGGTGAAACCGGGGACCCGTTGGCGGCAGTCGTGAGCAAGATTCAATGCTGCATCGGTAATATCGGCGACCACTGCGCTGGCAGTTGCCTGTCTGCCGGCACCTCTGCCGTAGAAAAGGGTCTGTCCGACGGTGTCGCCTTCGACCATGACACCGTTGAAAACCTCATTGATATTGGCAAGCAGAGCGGTCTTGGGGATGAGTGTCGGGTGGACACGCATCTGTACTTTGCCGCCTTCATTTTTGATGATACCCAGCAATTTGATCCGGTATCCCAATTCATCCGCGCAGACGATATCGGCAAGTTCCAGTTCCCGGATTCCTTCCACGTAAACCGCATCGATGCCGAACCATTTGCCATAGGCAAGAGCCGCAAGAATGGCGGTTTTGTGGGCGGTGTCAAATCCGTCTATATCCAGCGACGGATTGGCTTCGGCGTAACCGAGTTTCTGGGCATCAGCAAGCACGCTGGCAAAATCTGCGCCCTCACGTTCCATGCGGGTGAGGATGTAGTTGCAAGTACCATTCATGATACCGAAAATTTTGTTGATCCGGTTGGAAACCAATCCTTCACGCAAAGCTTTGATGATGGGGATGCCGCCGGCAACACTTGCTTCGTAACAGATGTCGGCGCCGGATTTGGCAGCGGCGGCGAAGAGTTCTTCGCCGTAGTGTGCCAGCAGAGCTTTATTGGCGGTGACGACACTTTTTCCGGCATTGAGAGCTTCGAGGATGAATTTTTTGGCGATGGTGGTTCCGCCGACCAATTCGACCACGATGTCGCTTTCCCGGATGACTTTTGCGGCATCAGTGGTCAGCAGAGCCGCGGGAACATCCACGCCGCGGTCGGTGGTAATATCCAGATCGGCAATGCCGGACAATACAGGACGCACACCGGTACGTTTAGCGATGATTTCGCCGTTTTTCAGAAGATTTTCGGCGACTCCGGCTCCGACAGTTCCGAAGCCGATGATTCCTACTTTATATTCTTTCATTCGCAGTTCCCTCCATTGGAAAAAACAAAAAGTATACACATTTTATTAATATAGCACACAAAATCGCATATTACCACACAGTATAGCTTGTATTTTAAATATTTAAGTGCTATTTTTTCATAACAGAACATCTTTTTATGGAGGTATCAAATGAAAATTCTGCTGCTGTGCTGTTTTTTTGCTGTTTTGTCTGTGTGCGCCGGAGAGCCGCTTTTCCGGAAATATCCGGCGCATACGATCCGGAGTAATACCACGTTCCGTGACGGTTCCGGAAAATATGCCGGATCGGCGTACCGTTCCGGGAACAATGTGATCTACCGTGACGGTTCGGGCAGAATCGTCTGTACAGCTTACCAAAGCGGCAGCAATATAACTTACCGTGATGGTTCCGGAAGGATCATCGGGTCAGAGTATGTCAATGATAACCGCAGCACGTTCCGTGACGGTTCGGGAAAGATTTCCGGGACATCGACGACCAGTAACGGTCAGACGATCTACCGTGACGGTTCGGGCAGATATTCCGGCACGCGCCGGGATAACGGCAAACGCAGTACGTTCCGTGACGGTTCCGGCAGGATTTCGGGGACATCAAATTCATTATGAAAGATTGCAGGAAACGGGCAGTGACCGGCAAAAACAATAAAGAATCATAGAGAACGGAAAATAGAGAAAAAATTAAGGAAAAGAGAAAATGAAATTTGCGATGATTCATAATAATTTCAATGTTTACGATCTTGAAAAAAGTTTGAAATTTTATGCTGAAGCTCTTGATATGAAAGAGGTAAGGCGTATTGCTCCGGCAGATGGCAGTTTTATCATAGTTTACCTGTCAGACGGCAATTCGGCGCATGAATTGGAATTGACCTGGTTAAAGGATATGGATCGGAGTTACGATCTCGGGGACAATGAATTTCATCTGGCATTCAGGGTGGATGATTTTGCCGCCGCCCATGCCCGCCATGAAGCTATGAATTGCATCTGTTACGAAAATAAAGATATGGGAATCTACTTTATTACCGATCCTGACGGCTACTGGCTGGAGATCCTTCCGGCAGAGCGGTATTGATCTGACAAATATCCCGGCAGGGGAAATCAAATGTTTACATCGTATATCCGCAGTGGATATAAAAAAATTCTGCAAAAACTGACCGGTGAAGGAGAATATTCTCTGTTTACGAATAGAGATATTCTCCGTCTTGTTATTCCGCTGTTTTTTGAACAACTGCTCTTTCTTTTAGTAGGCAGTGTAGATATTCTGATGGTTGCCAGTCTGGGGGAAGCGAGCATATCGGCGGTATCTCTGGTCGATATGTTCAATAACTGCATCGGGAGTATCATTTTTGCACTGGCTACCGGCGGAGCGGTAGTGGCGTCGCAGTATATCGGAGCAGGCAATTTACGGCGGGCAAGGGAGAGTGCCAAACAGCTTCTGGCGGTCGTTCTGACAGCGGGGATACTGGTTTTGCTGTTTGGTGAATTGTTCCTTTCAGATATAATCAGAATGCTCTATGGAGAATTGCCCGGTGATGTGCATGCCGGGGTGTTGAGTTATTTCAGGATAACTTTGCTGGCATTTCCCTGTATTGCAGTTTACGGCGGATGTACGGCACTTTTCCGGGCGATGAACCGGACAAAGACTACGATGTACATTTCTCTGATCAGTAATGCGGTGAATGCTGCCGGTAATGCGCTGCTTATTTATCTTTTTAAAATGGGGGTTGCCGGAGCGGCATGGGCAACATTATTTGCCCGTCTGGTGGCGATGCTGATCATTGTGTTTATGATCACAGACCGTTCCGGAAGAGTATTCATTGATTTCCGGAAAGGTTTCCGGGTTTCGTGGAAGTTTGTGAAAAAGATATTGTGTATCGGAATTCCCGGGGGGATCGAGAATGGGGTGTTCCAGTTTGGCAGAGTTCTTGTATTGGGATTGATAGCCTCTTACGGGACGCGGGAAATTGCGGCGAATGCGGTAGCGAATACGATTGATTATTTCGGTTGTGTCTGCGGCAGTGTTTTCTGTCTGGCGGTGGTGACGGTCATTGGTCAGGCGGTGGGGGCAGGGGATGAAAAACAGGTCAGATTTTATGTAAAAAAGATGATGATCTGGGCGCATGCAAGTCACATATTGTGGAATATACTGGTATTTGCTCTGACGCCGTTTATATTGATGTGTTTCAGTGAGATAGATGCAGAAACCAGGGAGTTGGCATTTTACCTGATATTGATCCATAATGGATTGGGGATGCTGATGTGGCCCGGATCGTTTGTATTTCCCTGTATATTGCGTTCGATGAACGATGTAAGAGTTACGATGTTTATTTCGGTGGGGTCGATGCTGGTGATCCGTGTCGGGAGCAGTTATCTGATAGCGAACTGGATAAACAGCGGTGTTCTGGCGGTCTGGATAGCGATGATTTTTGACTGGATAATTCGCATAAGCGGCTTCTATCTGCGCTACAGATCCGGCGCATGGCTGAACCTTGCTCATGTGAAGAAGCAAAAAGCGTGAATCAAAAAAGCCGCTGTAAAAAATTTTCCTGAAAAGTTCAAGATCGTTTACCGAGTGTATGCAAAAAGTCCACCCGGCAGTGTTATATTATTTGGCATTTGTTGAAATATAAGCAAAGTGAAATGAAAACAAAAGAGCAAGTCAATTTATGAATTTACCGGTCTTTATCAAGTTCCTTGCACCCTCAAGTTTTGAATCGGATATTTGATTTCTACTGTGTACAGCTGCTGTGAAATGTGCGAAGGAAGAATTTTATACAACTGCGGCGTTGCAAATATTTTGAAAAAAAGCGGACAGAAAAAAACTGATATATAAATTTTTCTGTCCGCTATTATTTCTTACTTTTTGGTGAAGCTGGAAACATCGATAGTGTAAATCTGGCGGCTGCCCTCGTGGATCGAATCTATACACACCGTGCGGTCATCTCGCGACCAATTCGGGTGAAGA
>JAZSIZ010000012.1:0-35468 GCA_045534015.1 Victivallaceae bacterium
AGTTGACAAATTGCTGCTTGTGTGATATGTTTCATGCATTACAAATTACGTTTTTTTTGCAAATTCATATTTCAGTTTCACAAAATTCGGGACAAGTCGGATCGTAGCCATGTCGTTCTGTGAGCCAAGGAGTTGTCCTAATATGTTGTCTTCCTAAGACCGCTTGGCCTCCGACTTTGGACAGTTGACAAATTGCTGCTTGTGTGATATGTTTCATGCATTACAAATTACGTTTTTTTTGCAAATTCATATTTCAGTTTCACAAAATTCGGGACATTACCGTTTTTTTTCCGCCGCTTTGATTTTTTCCCAGTAACGGTCAAAGGTTTCCGGATCGCTTCCTTCAAGTGTCCTGTTGTCAGCAGCATACGCTTTTTCCATGGCACGGAAACGGTTTTCAAACTTCAAATTTGCCCGCCGCAGCAATTCAGAGGCGTGAGTTTTACCTCTGAAACGGATCAGATTAACCACCGCAAAAAGCAAATCTCCCAACTCTTCATCGATGTGATCATCATCATTTTCCGCCAATGCCTGACGTACTTCAGAAGTTTCTTCAACGATTTTATCGACAATATCCCGGGCATTTTCCCAGTCAAAACCGGTTTTTGCGGCAGTTTTCTGCAATTTCTCCGCCCGTTCAAGCGGCGACAGACACGGTTTCACCTGATCCATAAGCGAATCATCTTCTGCTTTTCCGGCATGTTCCGCAGCTTTGATCTTCTGCCATAACGCAGCAACTTCAGCAGCATTTTCAGCATGTTCAGTTCCGAAAACATGAGCATGGCGGCGAACCATTTTGTCAATGATATTGCGCCAGACATCGGCAAGAACAAAATCCCCTTTTTCCTCGGCAATAACCACTTGAAAAAGAAGATTCATCAATACATCGCCCAACTCTTCGCAGATATTAGGCACATCTTCGCGGTCAATGGCATAAATCAACTCGGCACATTCACCCTCAAGATGACGTACCAGTGACGCCCGGGTCTGTTCCCGATCCCACGGACAACCATCCGGCGCACGCAAACGCCGGAGGATCTCCATCAGAGAATCAGCATTGGCAGGATATTCCGGCATCAGAAAGAAAATCCAACGTTGAAGTGTACACGGAACTTACGCTTCAGATTATCCTGACCGCGGACGACCGGATAAGCGATATCCAGCTGCAACGGAGCCTGGAACATCGGCAATTTCAACCGGAATCCGTAACCGGCACCGACATTGATCGAACCGAAATCCATGCTGTATGCATTGCTCCATGCATCGCCGGCATCAACAAACGCCGCACCGCGCAACGGTCCCCAGATCGGATGTGAAACTTCTGCAGTCATGACCACCATCGTCTGACCGCCGACATTGCGGTCATTGACCGTTCTGCCGATGGAGCGGTATTCAAAACCGCGCACAGAGCCGCTGCCGCCGAGGAAGTATCTCTCATAGACCGGAACATTTTTCTGATAATCAAAGCCGGAAACCACGCCGATTTTACCGCCGATGGAAACAATGATCGCTTTGTCAAAAAATCCGTAATGATAACTGCCTTTGGCTTCCAAACGGTAGTAATTGGAACTGGCTCCGAGAACTTCCGGAGTGATCGAGCCGAAAAGGTTGATCATGTACCCTTCCGTAGGATCAATCATACTGTCCCGGGTGTCGCGGTTCAGCAGCAGAGAAAACTGGCTCACCCGTGAAGTGCCGTCCAGATGTTCCTCTTTGAAATATCTTTTCAGACGGTGGTCGATGTTATGCACCCGGACGGTTTCAAATTTATAACCGGCAGTAACCGAAGTGAAATCATCAAATATCTTACGCTGGAGCGATGTTCTCGCACCGATATGGGTTTCATCCCATTCATCATATTCCGAAGTTGTCAGGAAGCCGGACAATTCATAACGCAACGGCAGGTCAAAGAGCCAGGGTTCGATAAAATCGACATTGAATCCGGCATCATCGATACCGTAAATACCGCGCAAACGCAGACGCTGACCGCCGCCGTAGAACCAATTGCCCGGATTGGTGATGTCAAAGTTGTTGGTGGAAATTTCCGCCATACCGAAAAAGTTGCTCACATCAGAAGCTCCGGCACCGATACGGATATTGTAACGCTCGGGTTTTTCTTCCACCGTGATCCGTATATCTTTTTCATTGACCGCATCGGCATTGACCGCTTCGGCTTCAACTTTGGTAAAATATCCCATCCCCATCAACCGCTGGCGGCTGATGTCAATGCGCCGTTTTGTCACCGGATCGCCGGGCTGGATAGCCAGTTCACGGCGCAGAACTTTTTCCTTTGTTCCCGTATTGCCGATGATCTCCACATTGCGCACAGAATACTTTCTGCCTTCAGAGATCTGAAAGTCAACTTTTACTTTGTGATTGGGGAAGTCGGTCGTATGAATGGCACGCACATTGAGATCGCAGTATCCCTCGGCATCATACAGCGCATTGATCGCCTGGAGTGTACCATTTTCTTTTGCCAGTGAAAAAGTATCTCCGGCTTTGAGCATCACCGCTTTCTGAAGCACATCAGATGGCAGCTGCACGTTACCGGAAACACTGATTTGCTCCACCACATACGGTTCACCTTCTTCAATGATGAAATGCAGATCGACAAATTCCGGATCATCCGCCGTCGGAGTAATCTTTATATCTTTGATCTTGAAATCAAGATACCCTTTATTGTAATACAGCTCACGCAATCTGGCACGGTCGGTTTCCAGCTCTTTGCGGTCAAGCAGACCATAGTTGAGAAAATCGTTGACAAACGGGATCAAATTCCAGTAACTGTAACGGTTGAACATCACCGAACTCAAATCTCCGGCGGAAAAAACTGTATTGCCTTCAAAAGTGACATCATTGACCTTCAGCCGCAGATTTTCCTCGATCACCACAGTGACGACCACCCCGCCTTTGCCATCGGGAATAACAGCAGGCAGAGTGATTTTCGCATCTTTGTAACCTTTGCTCTGGTAAAATTTTCGCAAATTTTCCACCGACTGGCTCAAAGCTTTGCTATTCAGGCGGTCACCATCGGCGATGACCAGACACTCCTGCAGATCTTTAGTGGAAAATTTTTTGTTCCCCTCAAGTTTGAACATAGTGATCACCGGAGAGGGCTTGACCTTGTAAATGATTTCGATTTTTCCGTTTTCCATGGTGCGGAATTCAGAAACCGCATCGGAAAGATAACCGGTTTTATAGAGATTTTTCAAATCTTCATCCATGTATTCAGCATTGAATTCCATTCCCGGACGCAGACGCAGAACCACCGACAGCAGCTCGGTGGGAACCGGATTGCCCCCATCCTGAACAAATTTGATTGAACCGACTTCAGCACCGATCAATGTCACCGCTGAACAAAACACCGGCAACAGCACTCTTTTAAGCAAGTTTCCGAACATTTCCACACATCTCCTGAACTATAACATCACTCTCCGCCCCCGGGAGCATACTCTCTGCCGACCGGCGGGGCGGCCTCGAAAAGCATCCTGGAGGGATAAAAATTCAATTTCACCGTACCGATTTTACCGTTACGGTTCTTTTCCACGATCAATTCCGCTTCCGTAGATGCGCCATCTGCAATATTTTTAGCATCATCACGGTTACGGTGCAGGAATGTTACAATGTCAGCATCCTGCTCAATAGCACCTGATTCACGCAAGTGCGCCAGTTTCGGACGGGCATTGGCACTGGTATTTTTGTCGATTTCACGGTTCAACTGGGCAAGAACCAATACCGGAACATTGAGATCCTTGGCAAGTTTTTTTATGCCGCCGGAAATTTCAGCGACCTCCTGCTGACGGCTGTCCACCCGGGCATCGGCATGCATCAACTGCAGATAGTCGATCACGATCAGCTGAATATCGTGTTCATTTTTCAATCTCCGTGCCTTGGCACGCAATTCAGAAATGGTCAAACCGCCGGTCGGGTCGATGAATAATTTTGCATTGCGGATATTTGCCGCCGCCGCCGTCAGTTTCACCATATCAGTATCATTGAATGTACCATTCCAGAAAACACTTTCCGGGATCCCCGCTTCCGAACAGAGCAGACGGCGGACGATCTGACTGTCTGTCATTTCCAGACTGAAAAATGCCACCGGACGGTGGATCGCCCCTTTTATGGCAACATTGGCAATGATATTCAACCCCAAACTTGTTTTACCGATGGAAGGACGTGCCGCCAGCACGAACATTTCACCTTTTTTCAAACCTCCGGTAAAATCATCCAGCGGAGTATAACCGGTGGGAATACCAACTTCGATTTTTTTGTCTTTTATATCCATCAACGTCTGGAACTCCTGTGCCATCAGCACCCGCAGGTCACGGATGGCTTCAGTTGCTCCGGATGTCCGGATATTGTAAATATCGGTTTCGATCTCCTCGACCAGCTTATCCGGATCGGCATCAGCATCGAAACACTTCATCAACGCTCCGGAACAGGCATCGATCATCCGCCGGAGTGTTGCTAATTTTCGGAGAATTTCGCACCACGCCTCAATATTCACAGTGGTGGCTATTGCGGAATAGATTTCCGCCAGATAAAGTTCGCCGCCGACAGCATCAAGTTTTTCCGATGCTTTAAGTTTCTGGGCGACACTTAAAAGATCCGGCATTGTGTCGGATTTATGCAATTCAATAATGCTTGAAAAAACAGTGCGGTTGGCTGCACCGTAGAAAGCCTCGCCGGTGGATCCGAGCTTTTCGATCACGGTATCCACACAGCTTTGAGGTTCGCGGAGCATGGCGGAAAGCACCGCCTGCTCCACTTTCAAATTATGCGGCTGCGCCCGGTCAGGTAAAATACCTGCCGGGCGTGCAATTGCAGAAGTTTTCCCTGCGTTTTCAGCCATAAAAGACCCCCGGCGGAAATTAACCGCGGACGACCCAGACTTTCACAGCAGCGGTGACTTCAGCATGAAGTTTGACTTCAGCTTCAAAGCTGCCGAGAGTTTTGATCGGGGGATCGATGAGAATGCGGCTGTGCTCGATGGCATAGCTCTGGGCATTCAATTCATCAGCGACCATACGGGCGGTGACGGAACCGAAAAGCTGATCGTCTTCAGTAGCCTGCATCGCAATGGAAATTTCCACGGCCGCAAGTTTTTCAGCCAGAGCCTTGGCATTTGCCAGGTCGGCAGCACGGCGGGCGGCGATCGCAGCCTTGCGGGATTCGATCAGACGCAGCGTGCCGGGAGTGGCTTTGGCGGCAAGTTTTTTGGGAATAAGATAGTTTCTGGCATAGCCGGGGGCGACACGCACCTCATCACCGGCAAGACCGAGATGTTCGACATCATCCAAGAGAATAAGACTGACGTAAGCCATGTAAATACCTCCAAATAGTTCTCTGTGGTTTATCAGTAGACCAGGGAGAGCATCCGCGCCCGTTTAATGGCGATGGAAAGCATTTTCTGGTGATCAAGACAGTTGCCGGTAATACGACGCGGCATAATTTTGCCTTTTTCGGTCTGGAACTTCATCAATGTTTCAGCATCTTTGAAGTCGATGTAGCGGACTTTTGCCTCACAGAAGCGGCAAACCTTGGGTTTTGCAGCCGCACGACGACGACCGCCCTGTTTTTTCTGACCCTGCATGGGAATCCTCTCTCTTTCTTTATATACTTGATATATCGGTTGCTTTATTTACGACAAAAATCATTCCGGATCAAAACGGGATGTCATCTTCCGGCACATCACTGCCGCCATTGAATCCCGGATCGGGCATCGGCGGCATTTCAGCCTGACGGTACGGCGCACCGCTGTTGGGCTGCTGATAACCGCTTTGCTGATAACCGTTATTCTGATAACTGTTGTTCTGATAACTGTTGTTCTGATAACCGCCTTGCTGGTAGTTATTCTGCGGAGTACCATTCTGACCGTTACCCGGCGCATCGTCCCGGCGGCGGTTCATAAACTGGATATTTTCCGCAACCACCCGCAATTTGGAACGGCGTCCGCCGCCATTGCGGTCTTCCCAGGAGTCGAGCTGCAAACGCCCCTCGACCATCACCTGGGAACCTTTGGAAAGATACTGGCGGCAGTTGGCAGCAGCTTTGCCCCAGACCACCACATCGACGAAACAGGTTTCTTCCTGTTCCTGACCGTTGCTCATGAAACGGCGGCTTACCGCCAATCCCAGATCGCAAACGTTCTGACCATTGGCAAAACCGCGCAAATCGGGGTCGCGGGTCAAATTGCCGAGCAGAAAAACCTTATTCAGCGAAGCCATATTTATCTCTCCATACTTTCCTGATGATTTCTGTCAAACTGAAATTCCGACTTACTCGAACCGGAGCGGTTCAGCATTGTCCGCGCCTTCCGGACGATCGTAGATCAACGTCATGCTGCGGAGAACCTGCTGGTCGAGGTGATATTTTTCACGGATGGCGACCAATTTTGCCGGATCAAGCGTAAAGATGAAGTCAAAATACAGACCGGCACGACGTTTGTCGATCTCATAGGTGAATTGTTTACGGCCCATTTCAACGGTCTTTTCGATTTCGCCGCCGAGAGATTTGATCAGCTCTGCGAAACCATTGCAAAAAGCAACACCGTTGTCATCCGTCTTGCGGATGTCCAAAATGAATACAGATTCGTATTTTTTCAAAATAAACCTCTTTTCTTTGATGGTCTTTTTTTATTTGTTTTCCGTATCGTTCTTTTCTGCGGCGTTGAATTTATTCATCGCCGTCGTCATCCCGGCACCGAGAATGGTCAAAACCGCCTCGGCAGCCCGGTCGATCGCTGCTGAAAAAGATTTTTCTTCATCGCCTTCAAAACCACTGAGTACATAATCAGCTGTTCTGCCGTTTTCAGGTCTGCCGATTCCGATCCTGACCCGTTTGAAATTGGCACTGCCCAATTCGGCAATGATCGATTTCAAACCGTTGTGGCCGCCATCGGAACCGCCCTGACGCAACCGCAGCCTGCCCGGAGCAAGATCAAGATCATCGGAAATCACTACGATCTCCTGCGGCTCGATCCCCAACCGGCGGCTCAACGGAGCAACTGCAGCACCGCTCACATTCATATAAGTAAGCGGCATCTGCAACACCAGATTTTTCCCCCGGTATTTTCCGGTGAAAACTCTGCTTTCAGCAGTATGGAGTTCTGTAAAACGCCCTTCCGGAAAACCGGCAAGGAGTTTTTCGATCACCATAAATCCGGCGTTGTGTCGGGAGTTGGCATACTCTGAACCGGGATTACCCAATCCCACGATCAGTTTTATGCAGTTTCCAACTCCGTTTCCCATAAGAAAATCCTTTTGTCAATCAGCAATACACCGGAGAACACACTCCGGGAACAGAACTTACTTTTTAGCTTTTTCCGCAGCGCGGGCTTCAGCTTTCTTCTCGTTGATGGCTTCGGGTTCAGCGGAGCCTTCTTCAGCAGCTTTCTCTTCTGTCGGCAGAACCACGTGGAAGACGATTTCAGCGTCATCCAGACCGCGGACTTTGACACCTTCGGGCAGAACCAGATCAGCAACAGTCAGAGCATCACCGACTTTGAGATTGGTGACATCGACTTTGATCTGATCGGGCAGAGCATCCGGGGTACAGGAGACCGGCAGCTCGTGAACTTCCTGCTCCAGCACGCCGCCATGGGAAGCACCGTAGCAGTCGCCGAAAGCGTGCAGTTTGACGCTGGCATGAACTTCAGCGGTCATATCAACTGCCATGAAGTCAACGTGATAGACATAGTTTTTCAGATGGTTGAACTGAACTTCCTTGACGATGGCGGGGATCTCTTTACCTTCGAGAGCGATGGTGTAGAGACTGGCTTTTTTCGCATAGGCGACCTGCCACTCTTCGGCTTTCAGCATAACCGCTACAGATTCTTTACCGCGGCTGTAGATGACAGCCGGGATGAATCCCGATTTCCGGAGACGGCGCGAGGCGTTATCTCCGAATTCGCTCCGCGGCTGTGCCGCGATCACATTCTCTGCTTTGCTCATGGATTTCCTTTCGCTTTATTTTTGGAGAATTGTTGTTGTTTTACTTTGTATATTGATCAGTTCCCGTGTAGAACAGGGGAGAAACTGACTTACCTTCATGGATACGGCGGATCGCTTCACCGAAAAGCGGAGCGACACTGACCACGCGGATCTTGCCGTTGAGAGTATCTATATTGGGAACGGCATCAGTGGTGATAAGCTGCTCGATTTCCGGAGTATTCAGCAATTTTTCCTTGCCGATACCGCTCAACAGGCAGTGGGAAACAGCAGCGTAAACTTTGGATGCACCATTCTCTTTAAGGATCTTGGCGGCGGCACAAAGCGTACCGGCAGTACTGGTCATATCATCGGTGATAACACAGACACGGTCTTTGACATCACCGACCAGGTGACTGGATGCCACGGTAGTGGCGTTGATGCGCCGTTTGCAGACCACGGCAAAACCGGCGGAAAGCATATCGCAATACGCCATCGCCATTTTGGTACTGCCTGAATCCGGAGCAACAACCACACCATTGTTGCCGATAAGCTCTTTCAGATGGGGAACCAGTACCGGACGGGCATAGAGATGATCCACCGGAATATCGAAAAATCCCTGGATCTGCTGTGCATGCAAATCCATGGCAAGAATACGGTCGGCACCGGCACAGGTCAGCAGATTGGCGACCAGTTTGGCGGTAATGGGAACCCGCGGTTTATCTTTGCGATCCTGACGGGCATAACCGAAATAGGGAAGCACGGCGGTGATCCGGGCGGCACTGGCACGTTTTGCAGCATCGATCATAATGAGCATTTCCATCAGGTTCTCATTGGAAGGTGTACAGGTCGGCTGGATAAGAAATGCATCCGCACGACGGACGTTTTCCTCAAACTGCACGAAAATCTCGCTGTCGGGAAAGTGGGTGATGTGAACTTTTCCGAGGCTGACGCCGAGATAGTTAGCGATGTTCTGCGAGAGCTCCGGATGTCCGCAACCGGAGTACAGACAAATGTGTGTTGCTTCTGCCAATTTCATTTTTTGCCCTGTCAATTTTTATTTACATACCGCAAACCGACGGGCAAACTGAACCGGGATTCCTGAATGGTTCAAGCCTTTTTCAACAGCTTTTGCACTCAAAAAAAACACCTGTCCGGAATACTCGCGGTTCGGCGGAGCTGAAAAAAATTCTTCCACCGAGATTCTCCACACACGGCGAATCAAGATTCCGATAATTATATCATCAAACAGTTTAATATAGCACTTAAATGCTCTTTTGTCAAGTTTTTCCGGATAAAATTCCCGTATATATCCATAATCCGGCGGCAAAAAATATGCTGCCATTACAGAAAATCCATTCGCAGGCAAATGAAAAAATATGATTCTTTCACGCTCCGCAAGTCAACTTTTATCCGTGAAATTCTGACAAATAAAGATCGCGGCGATGAATTTGAAGGGGTTTGAAATTATCTCAATATCAATATATCAGAAATAAGCAACCACGTATCACAGCACTGTTGCAGATACGTTTTTGCCATTGACATAACAACTCACCGTATCGCCGCTTTCAACAGCACATCCGGCATCGAGCAGGCACAAATTTCTGGCACAGGCAACTGATGGACAGAATGCTCCGGATGTGACAATACCGATTTGAGAATCGCCGCATGTCACCGCTGATCCGGGCAGAGCCGGATGCCGTTCCAGCTCTATTGTCACCAGTTTACGGAAATCATCCTTTTTCAGCAAACTCTCTCTGCCGGTGAATTTGCCGGACATCTCCGGAATCATTCCGCACTCCTGCGGGAAAATATTCTCATTCAACTCTGCCGGGATCCCCGGTTCTCCGCTTTCTATACGCAAAGATTCCCATGCCTGCATTCCGGCGGGAGCCATTCCATTGATCCGGTAGAGTGCTCCGTAGACTTCCAGTGCCACAGCGGCATTACAGCAAAGCTCAAAACCGCGTTCACCGAAACGGTCACGCCCGATGGCTATACAGCGGAATTCATCATCTTCATCATCTTTAAGCGTGATCATCGCCCAGTGACCGTTTTCCGGCAGATTTTCCGCTCCGGCGGCAAAGAGCAATTCAGCACTCTTCTGACCGATGACCGCCAGATGCGCCATTGCTTCAGAAAGTTCTCTGACTTCCAGTTTCTTACTCAAAGTTCCGGTAAGATAAACGACCTCTTTTTCAGGAAGTCCGGCTTCAGTTAAAAGCATGAAATCATTTTCCTGCATCCGGCACAAAGTAAACATGGCGGAAAATGTGCCGTTGTCATGGAGCAGAATATTTTTCATACAGTTGCCAACGGCAATATCACTGGCATCATACAGCAGGATCTCATCCAGAACTTCCGCCGCATTCCGGGAGGTCAATTGAAATATCCTTGCCCCACTCATATCAAAAACAGATGCTTCCGCCCGGGTGTGACGGTGCTCCGCCACACTGCCCCCGGGATAAAACAACGGCATGTTCCATTTGCCGGATGGAGACATTTTAGCGTCAAGTTCCTTATGGATCTCACCGAAAAATGTGTTTTCAGCCATCTTCACCTGCTCCGTTTGCACTGATCGAATTGTGAGCAGAAAGCAAATATGATCAGCAGCAGACCACCGGCAAGCAATGCGGTAGTGGCTGTTTTGCCCCACTCATCCCGGATTATTCCGGCATAAAGCAGAATTCCACCTGCCAGAGCGGCGGCAAGATTGCACAACGCAGAAAAGATCCGGTCAAAGATCCCGGCTATCCGGCACTCTTTTATTCGCGCAGTGGTCGCCGGAGTTTCCGGAGAACGTTTCATTGCACAGTAGACCATCAATGCCGAAAGTCTTTCCATGGATATTCCCGCCTGACGTGCCGCTTTGGGAACCAGACTGTGATCGGTATTACCCGGCAGGTTGTTGCCTTCCAGCACCCGGGGCACCCCGTCAGGATCAACAATGAAATCCACCCGCAGAATATCACGGCAGCCGGCGGCATGATAGAATTTCAATGCATACTCTTTAGCCAGTTTTATCACATTTTCCGGCAGGGATTCCGGCGGACAGAAGTACTCCGTCTGACCGTTGTTGTAAACATATTTGGCATCCCAGTCATAAAAACCGGAAGGCGAAACTATCTCGATCGCCTCAAATACTTCAGCATTGATCACCGGAATGGTGATTTCCACACCGGAAATGAATTCTTCAACCAGCAATTCATCGGCATATTTGAATTCTTCATCCAGTGCGCTGTCCCACTCCTCAAGCGAATTGATCCGCACAATCCCCACGGTAGACCCCTCACAGGGAGCTTTCACCATCACGGGGAAGTGCAATTCTTGCGGGAATTCCCGGTTTTTACGGGTGATCACCGCCCACGGTGCCGTCGGCAGAGCGATCCGGTCAAGCATTTTTTTCGTCGCGATCTTGTCCATGACCAGTGCGCTGGAAGCTGAACCGGAGCCGACAAAACGGATATTGTTTACTTCCAGCATCTTCTGCAATGTGCCATCTTCACCGAAACCACCGTGCAGAACCGGATAGACCACATCACAATTTTTCATTTCCGGAGTAATTGAACACTCTTTGATGTCACTGTTTTCCACCTGAAAACCGGCATTGCGCAAAGCTTTCGCCACTGCAGCTCCGCTTTTGAGTGAAACTTCACGTTCACTGCTCACGCCGCCGCAAAGCAGATTCACCCGGGGCGCAGGAGTATCACTGTCGATCAATCCGGCAAGTTCAGGATTGACCGGAATGATTTCCGGAGTAAGATAAAATCCGTGCTTATCACTGACGGCACGCCGGAGAATACGGACAAGTTCCAGATAATCCGCTTCCGAAGCATCCCCGACATTCAATATATAGTTGGCATGCTTTTCACTGACCACCAGATCACCGACCCGCAAACCGCGCAAACCGCACTCATCGATCAATTTTCCAGCCGGATCCATATCGGAAATATTGCGGAATGTACATCCGGCGGTTCTGCCTGCCGGTTCACGTTTGCGCCGGCGTTCACTTTCCAGACAGATCTCCTCTTCCTCGATCACCACATTACTGGGAGTAAGCGAAAAAGTAACTTCCGTAATGATCACATCCGCCGGAATGCCTGTCCCGCGGTAAAACCAGTTTATATCCTTACCGGCGGCACAGAATTTCCTGCCGTTGAGATAATATCCTTTAAGTTCCTTTACCAGTGAACCTATTTCCGTGCCATTGGCTCCGGCATTCATCCGCAAAGCTCCGCCGACACTGCCGGGGATCCCCGAAAGCGGGGCAAAACCGCCCAGACCGGCTTTGGCACAAAGTGCCGCCAGAAGCGGCAGACGGGCTGCTGCACCGCAAAGAACATCATTGCCCTCGATCGACACTTTTGAAAAAGCTTTTCCCCCCAGACGCAAACCGACCATATCCACCGGCTTGTCCCAACCGACCAGATTGGTTCCGGCTCCGAAAACAAATACCGGGATATTTTTTGCATCGACTGTTTTCAGCAGATCTGCCAGTTGTTTATCACTGTCAGGCTCGACCAGCACCGGCAATGCCGCCGAACCTACACCGAGAGAGGTAAGTTCTTTAAAAGAAACATTTTGAGAGATTTTCAACTCCGGGATCTCCCGGCGCAAAATGTTTATGACCGCACTCATTTCTTCACCTGATAAACCTTTTCCGCATCAAAAACTGCCGTTTCAGTTTCCTGCAATGTGCTTCCGGCAACCTTCCGGTAAAAACAGCTCCGGTGTCCGGTATGACAGGCTCCGGGACCGGCTTGCTCAACTCTGAAAATAACCGTATCAAGATCACAATCGACCAGTATCTCATGGATTTTCTGCAAGTGACCGCTGGATTCCCCCTTCTTCCACAACTTGTTGCGGCTGCGCGAAAAATAAGTGGCATAGCCGGAATTGACAGTTTCCGCCCACGATTCAGGAGAAATATATGCCAGCATCAGAACCTCTTTGCTCTGATAATCCTGCGCGATCGCAGGAATCAATCCGCCGCTTTTCTGAAAATCCAATTCAACCATGATCAGCCTCCCCTGATTCATCCCTTACAGGGCACTGTCAAATTTATCCTGTGCATCATGCAGCACCCTGACTCCGGCTGCCATGCCGGAAGGATGACGGAAAACAGAAGTTCCGGCGACCAGTACATTTGCCCCGTTGCTGACCACCAGATCGACATTTTTCTCACCGATACCGCCGTCAACTTCGATATGGCACTTCAAATTGCGTTTGAGTATCTCTTTGCGGAAAGCTGCGATCTTCGCCACCTGATCCGCCATGAAACTCTGACCGCCGAAACCGGGCTCAACGGTCATGACCAGCACCATTTCCAACTGATCAAGGTAAGGAAAAAGTGCTTCGGCCGGAGTTCCCGGACGCAGTGACATACCGGCTGTACAGCCGTGACTGTGGATGCATTCGATGGTTTTTACCGGATCATCGGAACTTTCCACATGGAATGTTATGTGATCCGCACCGGCTTTGACAAATGCCGGCGTGTAGAACAACGGCCGGTCGATCATCAAATGCACATCAAAAAGCGCATCATTTTTCTTTCTCAAAGAGGTGATCACCGGCACCCCGAAAGAGATGTTCGGCACCATTTTGCCATCCATCACATCCAAATGGAGCATCTCTGCTCCGGCTTTGACCACTTCATCACACTCTCTGCCCAATTCGCAGAAATCCGCCGCCAGAATCGACGGGGAAACAAGAATTTTATTTTGCGGAAATTTTCTGATATCCTGCGGCATGATCAATATATCCTTTCTGAATAAATTTATAACAATTTCCGGCGTTTGAGATGAAACTCCCACGCCTGACGGCGACGCACTTTCCGGACAAACAACACCGCATTTTTCCAGGTCAGTGTATCGCCTACTTTTACCTGCTTACCCAGTTCCCTGCCCACCCAGGAGGAAACCGATTCCGACCGGCGGGGCAGATCCAGCTGGGTATCCCGTGCCAGCTGGGTCAGCGGAACTCCGCCGCCAACCACCCAGAGATTATCTCCCGGGGCGTAAAATGTACGGGGCAGTGGATCAAATTCATCATCCAGATCCCCGATCAATTCTTCCACAATATCTTCCAGCGTCACCAATCCGCAGGTCTTGCCGGAATCCACATCCCGCACGATCGTCATGTGACAATGCTGGGCTGCAAACATTTCCAGCAGTTTGGATGCACTGTCATCCGAATCGGCAAATGCTATAGGACGCATAATATCCGATACTTTCATATCACCTTTGCCGTGCTGTACCGCCAGAATTATCTCCTTGATATTGACATATCCCGGCACCCGGCTGCGATCACCCTCTATACAAAGCGGATAGCGGGTATGAAAATCATTGCCGGTGGCATTTATCGCATCATCCAGTGACATATCTGCATCCAGAAATGATACATCCTCCAAAGCGATCATCACTTCCCTGGCACTTTTTTCCGACAGCGACGGAACCATCCGGATGATCCGTTCCTGACGGCTGGAGATCGCCTGCGAACTGCGTGCCATTGCCGCCAGTGCAGAGATCTCTTCTGCCGGAGTCGGCCGTGCCGGAGCATGACCTTCAAACGGACGGTTGATCAATTTCGTCAACTTGATAAATGGCGCCAGTATGATCGTTGCCACATGCAGCGGACGGATCGCCACCCGCAGTACTGCCGTATTGAATCTGACCCCGAGCGTTTTCGGCAGCAATTCCGTATACTGCACCATAACCAGCGTGAATATCAGAGAAAATATTCCCATGTAACTGCCGTACCCCAGTTCCGCAAAACTGGCACCGGCTTCTGCCGCACCGATCGTATGCGCCGCTGTATTCAGAATCAGGATCACTGCCAGCGGTTTATCTATCTCCCGCTTCAACTGCTGTGCCAGATTGCCGATGGCAGGATTCTTCTGCCGCAACTCCGCCAGCTGACTGGGAGTGATACTCAATATCGCCGCTTCCATCAATGAACATAAATGCGAAACGATCAATGCACACGCCAGACTGACACCTAAAACAACCCAATTTACGGCACGATCTGAGATCATGCCGGATATTATAAAGTAATCCTCCACTTTATTCCCCGATAAAAACCGATACGCTCCTCAAAAAATGCGTACTCCTTGCAAAACCGCTGAAAAAAGAACTTTGCCGTCTGCCGGAAACTTTCAGCATTTTCCGGCACGGCAGACAAGACAAACGGAATCGATTGTAAAATCACATTGCGTTGGTCTCCTTCGTTTGTTCAAGCTCTTTGCTCTCTTCTTTTTCCTGTCGTTCTGCATCGATTTCAGCTTGCAGACGCTTTGCCCACTCCGGACGGTTCTCCTGCAGATTTTTCAGTATTGCAGAAATCATGTTGCCCTTGATCACATCATAAGGCGGCAATTGATTGCGCTTGACATCCTTATTCTTTTTCATGTATTCATTGTAGATGAAATGGGCAAGCCTTTCGTTGGCAACTGCAGCATCCCTTTCACCCTGCAAAAGATTGTATACCGCCCGCTGGACAAGTCCGCTGACCACAGAGTTGGCTTTTTCCACATCGGCATCACGGACATCTTCGGCAAAATGATACATCACAAACTCATCAAGGCTCTGGAACAATGCCCCGGTTTTCGCATTGCGCTGTTTTCCGTCGATCCCGGTCAGCTTCTCATAAAACTCCTGCGCCTTTTTCATATCACCATGAATATAGATCAGGGGGATCGCATCTTTGAGATAATTGATTTTGGCACTGCGGAAACTCTCTCCGGCTCCGGTGGATTTGTATTCATCCTCCGCCGATTCAAAGGCTTTGTAAGCAGAATCTGCCAGATTGATATTGGGAACAGCCTGCGTAGTGCTGCTGTCATTGGCGATCATCACCAATCTGCCGCTGCGGAACGCCGCCTGCAGACCGTGAGTGACGATACGGACACAATTGACATCCGGCTTTCTGCCGTCAGCAATACTCTTTTCAACTCCCTTTTCCGCCCAGTAGATCGCCATGGATTCGGGAACACGCCAATCCATTTTACCATATTTATTGTCGATCTTCACCATCAGTGCAGGATCAAGTTTCATCCTTTCACGGAGCAATTCCGCCCGCAAATGAGCATCCAGTGCCTGATAGTAACCGGCAGGCAGAACTTTTTCAAGCTCTTCGGGCAATGCAGCACGAACCGGCTTGCGGAATGCCGCCGCCAGCGCATCATAATCTTCATATCCGGCTTTGCGCAACATACTCCACAATTCGTGATCGGCAGGATATTTTTTCATGAATGCCTCTTTGCCGACCGGAGCATCTGCCAGCGGCTGCAGATCATTAAGTGAACCGGCAAGGATATTGGTCATCTGGATCGCCATCTGATTCTTGTAATACAAATGAGCATCATCCATCAGATTTCCCAGCTTATGCAGATAGATCCACGACAATTCTTTATAGAGCAGCGGATCATCCGGATTGTAAAGCATTGCTTTGTCACGGATCAGTTTGATACCCTCATTCACCCAGTACCAGCGATCCTCATACGAGGAACTTGTCACGGAGATATTGTAGGCAAGGTTCCATGCCAGATAGACCGTTCCGCCGGAGTAATTGGGCTGCAAATCAGTTATCCAGCGTGCCAGCTGAACCATCTCAAAATAGTTCTTTTTGCTTTTCAGCGACTCTGAACGCAGCCACAGAATATCAGCAAGCAAACCGCGGAAGCTGCCCAGTGCCACCGATGTGAATACCACCGCCGGCGGAGCTTCACTGCTTACCTGACCGGTGAAACGGAGCTTCTCTTCACTGATGGTGTTGTCAAGAGAACTTTCAATTTTTCTGACACCTGAAAGCACCAGCAGTGTGACCAGCACCAGTGCCAACATCAAAGTCATATTACGGAATCTATTCATTTTCTCACCGCCGATCCCATTTCACGCCGCCAGTAGAAGAACATGCCCAGAAGGAAAAGGGGAACTCCACGCAGCAGGAAATAATTGACAAACAATTCACCGATATAGGAATATTCGATCAACTCACCGGTGGAAAGCAGATCTGTCACATCAAACTTCTGCAACGGAATAACGATCCACAACAATATCTGGGCAAGAGTCTGTCCCACTTGATCCCAGGCACTGGCAACAAAAAACTCCGAATCGGTAAGCACCATACCCAATGCACCGAAAGCAAGGTAACTTGCCACCATGAAAATCGCCGTCGGCATGGTAAGAAATCCGCCGAATGCACATGCCACACCGGATAACAGCATCAATTGCAGCACCATCACCAGCATCGCCCGGATGAAGTTCGCTTCAAAACTGCATACCGGAACCAGCAATTTCGGACCGTCTGCCGTCTGGAAAAAGAGTTTACCCTCCTGTGAATCTGCATTGAATACACGCAGTTTCACCGTACCATCTTCGGCAATGATATTCTGCGGAAGGGTTTTTTCATGGAAATCCCCGGTAAAATAAGGCTCCGGAGCCATAGAAATCGCCAGGAACGATCCATCTTCCCCGGAACTCTGTACCAGAGATGGATCCTGAACCGCCCACCACATCGTGCTTTCACGCTGATCTTCACTGGCAACTTTCCCCAGATACGGGCGGAATCTTACAATCAGATTCACATCATTCAATTCGGTCGGCAGATTTTTGTATACCCAGGTGTGGAACTTGCCGAAAGCCACTTCTATAGGCATTTTATCGATCTGCTTTTTGATCTCTTCATACATCTGGCTTATTTCAGCATCCGTGGGAGCCTTGCCCTCCTTGCTCAATTCTGCCACTTTGGATTGAACTATTGTTTTGGCAAGCTCTTCCGGATCGGGCTGTTCAGGCATGTAACTGCGTCTGCCGACCAGCACCTGCGTACGGATACGCTTACGTTCAGCTTCGACCATTTCACGTTCCAGCTGGCGATTGGCACCGAGCCCCTCTTTTTCAGCTGCATTGAAACGGTACATCACCATACCGTAAACCACACTGCCGGCAACTAAAAGCAATACCACATTGATCAGATTTATACCGACCCATTTGCCCAGCCAGAGCGTAATTCTGGAAACCGGTTTGGAAACCACCATGTGGATCTGGTAACTGTCAATGTCTTTGGACATGACATAACACCCCAGCCACAATGATGAAAGCGACAGGATTATACTGACTGACCACAAACTGTAAAGCAGTGACACCCGGATAAGGTCATCCAGCTTGCCGACCGAAATCGAAAACGGAATGACCGTAACGCACACAAGCAGCAATGCCAGAAGCAGCTGAAAGATATGCGACCGCACTGCATTGCGGAAAGTCAGGGCGATTATAGCTGTAAATGCTTTCATTATTCACCTGATTTTCCGCCGAGCAGAGAATCCAGTTTATCGTTGGCAAGCCGGATATTTTCTGCTTTCTGCTCAACTTTTGCCTGTTCGGGAACTGCAGTTTCAACTTTTTTCTCTGATCCGAGTACCGAGGCAAGTCTGTCATCGGCACTGGTCTGTTTCTCTTTTTCCGGCTCGACATTCTCTTTGCGTTCCGGCTCTTTCTTATCAGCGGCCGGAGTTTCAAGCAGAGTACTGAGTACAGCATTTTTATCATTCTCACCACCGGAACCGTTGACAAGGTAATCAGCGACACCGCTGCTGCCGGCAACACCGGAAGTTTCCGCACTCTCTTTGCGTGCCTGGGCAATGACATCAAGGAAAAACTCCTCCAGAGTCCGCCGGGGATGATCGATTTTGAATTCTTCTCCATCCAGATTTGAGCGGAGCAATTCAAGCATCTTATCCATCACCGGTTTCGGCAGCTGCGGAGTGAGGATCCTGGTTTTGTCGCCAACAGTAAGCAGATCATCCAGCGCACCTTCCGCCCGGACTTTGCCGCCGTAAAGAATAATGACACGGTCGCAAATATCCTCAACATCACTGAGCAGATGGCTGGTGATCAGCACGGTTTTCCCACGCTTTTTCAGCGCAAGGATCAAATCTTTCACTTCCCGGCAGCCCAGCGGATCAAGACCGCTGGTCGGCTCATCAAGAATCAGAAATGCCGGATCGTTGATCATCGCCTGCGCCAGACCGATACGGCGCGCCATACCTTTGGAAAATTCTCCGACCCGGCGGTAACGGGCGTGATCCAGCCCCACCATATCCAGCAACTGATCGATACGGCGTTTGCGATCCTCGGCAGAAATATTGAAAAGTGAACCGAAAAAATTCAACGTTTCTTCTGCGGTCAGAAACTTATACAGATAAGATTCCTCCGGCAGATAACCGATCTCTTTTTTCGTTTCCACCGCCCGGGGGGATTTCCCGAAAACAGTCACTTTACCGCCGGTCGGATAGAGCAATCCGAGCAGCATTTTCACCGTCGTGGATTTGCCGGAACCGTTGGGACCGAGCAAACCGACAACCTCTCCGGGTTTGATTTCAAAATCAATGCCGTTCACCGCCCGGGCTTTGGGGCGGTACCAGAAATCACGGAACATTTTGGTCAAGCCGACTGCCTGTACCACCGGTTCGTAATTAGATTCCATTTACAAAATACCTCTTGAGCCAATTAGTTTTCTGCGTCGTTCTTATCGTTCAACGTCAACTCTTCTCCGGTACGCACCAGACGCGCACTGTTGAATACGATCACCAGCGTACTGCCGGCATGGATCACTGCCGCCCAGATCGGTGTCATCAATCCCACAATGGAAAGGATCATACCGCCGAAGACGAAAAGCATACCGAAAATCAGGTTCTGATTGATGATCACCTGCGATTTTTTCGCCAGGAATATCAACATGGCAATACGGCGCAGATCGTTGGTCATCAATGCTACTGACGCACTGTTGATCGCAATGTCACTGCCGATGGCGCCCATGGCAATACCCAGATCACCGGCAGCAAGAGCAGGAGCATCGTTAACACCGTCACCGACCACCGCCACCGTATGGTTGCGCTTGACATTTTCCACAAATTCAACTTTGGTTTCCGGCAGACAACCGCTCTGGAACTCATCGATATTCAATTGACCGGCGACCTCTTCGGCAACCGACTGACGGTCACCGGTGACCATGGCGCAATAACGGACACCCAAACGGCGCAAATCAGAAAGCAGCACCTGGGATTCTTTGCGGATCTTGTCACGGAACCCGATCCAGCCCAGTACTTTATCATCTTTGCTGACGTAAACCACACTCATACCGGCAGCTTCTTCCGGATCACTTTCCGGAACAGAAAGACCGGATTCACGCATCCAGTTGGCTCTGCCGACCCGGCAAAGCGAACCATTGACCGTACCGGAAACACCTTTGCCGTGGACTTCAGCAAAACCGGCAACTTCATCAAGTTCCAGACCTGCTTCATTTGCCAGCTTCATGATCGCCAGAGCAGTCGGGTGGTTACTGAAACGCTCGACCGAGGCGGCACAGCTGAGCAATTCCGCCGGAGAAACATTTTCAGAACCCTGCAATTTGACCACTGAAAGCAAACCATCGGTCAATGTACCGGTTTTGTCAAAGACAAATGCGGAAATGCGGCTGGCAAGCTCCAGATGACTGATGTTTTTGATAAAAATACCCAGACGTGCCGCCGCCGCAACTGCCGCCACCACAGCGGTCGGAGTTGCCAGAACCACGGCACAGGGACAGGCGATAACCAGAAATGCGATAACCGAATTCATATCCCGGCTGAACCACCAGGTGATCCAGGCGATCATCAACACGGTCGGAGTATAGTATCCGGCATAACGGTCGATGATCCGCACCACCGGAGTACGGCTGGCTTCCGCCTGCATGATCATCTCTTTGACTTTGCCCAGCGTGGTATCGCCGCCGACTTTGGTGACGGTAATATCCACCGCACCGGTCAGGTTCTGCGTACCGGCAAAGACATCTTCTCCGGCAACTTTTTCCACCGGCACAGATTCACCGGTGATCGATGCCTGATTCACCGTACTTTCTCCGGCAATGATCTTGCCGTCAACCGGGAAGTTTTCACCCGGACGGATACGGATACGGTCGCCGACTTTCAAATCCTGGGCGGCAACCTCTTTTTCACTGCCGTCTTCTCCAATAAGATTGGCAGTATTGGGAGTCAATTTGATCAGTTCCTCAATGGAACGCTGGGCTCCGCTGGCAGTACGGGTCTCGATAATGATCGTGACCAGCAGAAAGAATGCGATGATACCCGCCGTCTGGAAGTCCGCTTTGACCAGAGCTGCCAGGATTGCCAGAGCTACCAATTCATTCATATAAACCTTGCCGTGCACCAGATCTTTGATCGCAGTGATAATGATCGGCAGAGCCAGAATGAATGCACCGAAAAGTGCCGACATATTGGCGGCAAATTCCTGTTCGGGAAGCCAGGCATTGAGAATGAAGGAGTTGACAGTGAGAATACCGCCGACCAGCGCAAAACAGACTCTGCCCATGCTGCGGTCGTGACCGACACCGCCCTCGGCTTTGTGGTCATGCCCGCAAATACAGGTACTGTCTTCTTTCCCGTGATCGTGACCGCAATCGCAATGATCATGTTTGTGGTCGTGACCGCAATTACAGCTTGCGTTGTGATTGTGAATATGTTCGCTCATAATTATTTACCCTCCTCCGCACCGTTGGCGGCGGCGGATGTTTTCGGTTCCGGATTAAGTTTCAGCCACAGAGTTTTGCCCTGTCCCTGGGGGCCGAGTACAAATTTGTCACTGGAAATGCCCGGAGCGATCTCCCGCAGCATATCAGTGTAAAGTGCCATAACCAAAGCTCCGTTGTTGTTCTGCTTGCGGATATTTTCAAAATATGTCATCTGGGCATTCAACTTTGCAATCACCCGCTTCTTGTAAATTTCGGCAGCTGCTTTGATCGCCACACTTTTGGCGGCGGCATCGTTTTTCTGGATCTCGGCGTAAGTTTCCGCCTCCTTGATCATTGCGGCACTGGCATTATCAGCAGCAGTGACCTCTTCAAAGGCAGCTTTGGTATTTGCCGGCGGATAGATTCGGTTGAGTCCGACATTGATGATCTCAAGACCGCAATCATGCGCTGCAACCATGCGGGAAAACTCCGCATAAACCTCTTCGCTGTATTTATTCTGATCCTTGGTGAGAATATCATCGACCTTGCACCGGGCGGTGACAGATATCACTGCCTGTCGGAAAAGATTACGCAGAAATGTAACCGGTCCGCGGGTGCCGACCATACCGTCAGCATCGGTGAATTCATCATCCGGCATGACTTTGCCGTTTACCACCGGCAGCTGCGGGGTCAGAAGATTGAGGTAATACTTCTCCGGATCGTTTACCCGGTATGCCACAGTCCACGAACTGTGGATGATGTTGGCATCACCGGTGATGATGTAATTGTCCCGTCCGGGTTCAAGAGATTCGCTGACCTGTTCGGGATTTCCGGCAGCAGCAGCGGCGAAGTCGATCTCCAGAAGCTGCTGACTGGTCTGCACCCGGATGAATTGACTCACCGGGAAAGGCATGAACCAGTGACCGCCGGAAGTGTAAGTGCCGACGATTTTGCCGAAACGGGTGACAATCACCGCTTCCTGCGGTTCCACCGAAAAATAACCGGCGCCGCTGACAAAGTAGATCAATGTACCGATAATGCCGATCAAAAGCAGCAGAAATGCCACCCTGAGGCTTTTTGCCAATGCCTTCAGACCGGCGTCATAACGGCCGCTGCGGTCGAATTCATTGGTGATAACGCTTTTGTTTTCCTCCATGATCGCCCCTCAATTAATTGGTTGCGGCAGCTTTTTCAGCCGGTTTTTCAGCTTTTTCAGCTTTTTCAGCCGGTTTTTCAGCCTTTTCAGCTTTTTCAGCCTTTTCAGCCGGTTTTTCAGCTTCGACCACCGGAGACACCGGGAATTTCACCGTGGATTTGAGAATATCAAACGGCGGCATATCAGTATTGATGATCAAAGTAGTACGTCCGCGCATCATCACCCGGAGAGCTTCGATCTTGCGGAGAAATTCAGCAAGTTCCGCATCAGCGGCAAATGCTTTGTAGGATGCGGCGGCGATGGCATCACCTTCGCCGCGGAGTTCCAAAGCAGCAGCTTCTGCATTGGCAATATCCTGATCGCGTTTACTATTGGCCTCGACTCTGATTTCTTCAGCACGTCTTTTGCCTTCGGAAATTTTCTTTTCGGTGTACTGTTTTCTTTCATTGATCATGCGCTCGAAAACTTTTTCGGTCACACTTTTGGGAACTCCCAGAGAGTTGATACCGACATCAACGATCTCAATTCCGTACTGGGCAGTTTCTTTGCTCAAATCTTTTTTGATGTCAGCGGCGATTTCATTCAATGCACTCTGATTGAATTTGATTTCCGGTTCTTTGCCATCACCGGCATTTTTGACATCTGCCGTACTCATGCCGCTGTAAACGATGATGCTGTTGAACTCACGTTTACCGAATTCGGCATTTTTTGCACTGCGCATCAAACCGTTGAGTACATCTTCAGCATTGGAAACATCATTGAGGGTGCGGAAGAAAAGTTCCACATCGCTGATGCGGTAATTGACAAAGATACCGACGGTGATATTGTGACTGTCTTTGGTCACGATCTCTTCAAGTTTACCATTGCTTCCTTCGTAGCAGCGGATGCGTTTATCAAAGAAATATACTTTCTGGAAAGGATACGGCCAGCGGAAATGCAGTCCGGGCTCGGAAACCACTTCCGGTCTGCCGAAAGTAGTGACGATCGCCACTTCCGTCTGGTTGAGCTGGAAAGAAAAGACCGCTGTCAACAGGATCAATGCCACGATCAAACCGAGCAGCATCGTCGGCCAGTGTTTGAAAAAGTTCTTGTTTGCCATGATTTTATTCAGCCTCCAAATATATTGTTATTACTCTTGGTACTATTACTTTTTATCAGTCAATTCACTTGCATCGATGTCGATCAGGTCAAGTCTTTCACTTTTCTCAAAGTTGAGCTGGTAGTTGATATTTTCCAGTTCAGCCGGGACGACATATTTATTGATATTCTGACCTTCGGTTTCCCAGACATCCATTTTTGCATTGAGCTTGAACATTGCCGGCATAGCATCATATGCTTTTTTCTGTTCATTGAAGCGACTGCTTTCAGCTTCAGCGATTTTGGTGATAACGTACTTACGGCTTTTTGCATTCTCGCTGATCCGGTATACTAAAGCCTCGGTCTCCTCTTGGATCCGTGTCGCATAAGCGCGTGCCTTGAGGATCTCGGTCTCCTTGACCTCAATAGCTGCAACTTCCTCCTGATAAGCCGGAGCGACCTGTTCCACCGGCGGATGGGCATCGAGGATGGCAACGTTGATGATTTCCACACCCAGCTCATTTTTATCAGCCAGTTTCTGGATATTGCTCCGGAGAATGCTTTCGGCATCGCCTCTGCCGGAACCGATGAATTCTTCAATGCTCATACCGGCGAGGAAATCGATCAGAGCCTGTTCACCGATCATTTTCAATACGGCATCCGGATCGACATTGCCATAAGCATATTTGATGACGCCTTCCGGACGGATGGAGTAGGTTATCGGAATTGCCATGTTGATAAATGAGACACTGGCACCGCTGTTTTTCACATCCTTGCTGCCGGAATTTTTGACCGCCATCAAAAACGGATCTTTGGCACTGCCGTGTTCATTTGTCCACAGCACCACCGGAGAAGGCTGATGCTCTTTTGCCGGATCGACTTCATTTTCGCCGATGACCACGGTTCTGACTTCCGTACAGCTGAATTGACGGATCGTCCCGAAAGGATAGGGCAAAGTCCAGTAAACGCCCGGAGTAAGGATCTCATCAGTCAACGCTTTACCGAAACGTTCACGTACACCGACATTGTTGGGGCCGACCTCATGGATCATGGTGAATCCCCACAGCAAAGCTGCCCAGAGCAGCAGTACGGGGAAGAATGATTTTTCCACAAATCCATAGATCCAGGTGCCGGAAACTTTGAATCCGAACTGATAATCCAGTGCGGAAGCGATATTGCGGAAAACACCGCCCGGCTCGGTGAAAAGTGCCAGCAGCTGGCTTTCAAAAACCGGACGGCTCTCTCCCAGCGTACGCGGACGGTAAAATTCAATGGCGAAACTGACGATAAATTCAGCTCCCAGCACCACAAATATCCAGAAAAACACCTTGCTGACAGCCGGATCAACTGTGACTACATTGTTATTGTAGAACACCGCCGACACCGCAGCGGCAAAAAGCGTGATAAAGCCCATAAGCATCCACGCACCGACCGGACGCAGCCAGCGGAATCCGGGCATCCGGGACTGACCGACCATGAAAGCTCCGGAAAAGACACTGACCATCATCAGCACCACTGCGATCAAAGCTGTGTGGACGGCTGAACCTTCCATCACGACACCGGCACCCTCACGCAAATTCCAGACGCTCACATTGCGCCACAGCATAAGACCGATGATAACCGTTGCGATGCAGGCAATTACAAAAGGAGCAAACTTCGTATAGTTATTAAAACTCCTTCCGGCGGTAAAGCGGACATCTTCATCCACATCCAGTGCCCGGCTTTCCATTCTTTTGGAAAGCAGCTGTTTTTCCTCATCTTCCCGCTGAACCGCACCGTAAAGTATGCCGTATATCAAAGATACCACCGCAAAAAACAGTGCCACCGCAAAGGGAATGGCAGCCAACCCCAGAACATCTCCGCCGCGTGTACTTGCCAGAATCAGCACAGCGATCAACAATATCAGCGAACCGATACCGCCGATTGCGGAAAGTTTGACCAACAGTCTTGCCCGGTCATCAATCCGTTTGAATTCTTCTTTGTTTTCCAATTTTTCACCTTTCTTTCAGTGGTTAAATACAACTATTATATAATATTACACCTTATTCGCATTTTTTTCAACCCCATAACAGCTAAAAATAAGCGATTTACATATCATAATACCACAATTGCATCAACTTTAACGATAATCACACCGTTTTCGCCGAATTTTCCGGCTTTTTTCCCGGTGATTTTAACTTTTTTGTTTTCATGCGCAGCAAGCAGTGCTTCATCATCGCTGAAAATGAAGGCATTATTGTAACCGTTAACATGTGAAAGCAGCACATAACCGGTCTCTTTGGTCGAAGCATATTTCCATTTGGTCAGCACTCCTTCAACTTCCACAGTTTCACCGGTAACAGCATCACTTTTGACCTCTTCCTTTTTCTCCTCAACGACCTTTTCAGACGTCTCTACCGCTTTTTCCGGAGCTTTTTCCGGAGCTTTTCCGGTGATCACATTGCCCTTTTCGTCAAATTTTCTGTAATCATATTTAACAAAAAACGCCGCGGCATAGACTTTGACCCCGGCGGGGACTTTGATCCTCACCCAGCCATTGCGTCTTTCATCTGTTTTTTCAACTTTGGTTCCCCTGGGCAGCACGCCGAGGCAGGGAGCTTTGGCATCCATGGCACTGCGCATATTGACGTCTCCGGCAAGAGTACCGTCTCTTCTGACGCGGACTTCTGAAATGTAGATTTTCAAAGTTTCCGGAGCTTCGACTTCAAGCCAGCTTCCCTGCACCCGGAGAATATTCAAGACGGTTTTATCTGCAACTTTACCGACCACCGGACTGTTCAATCCCGGAGCAAGACGCAGATTCAAAGGGGAGTCGGAACTCACATTGACCGTCCCCGGAACTGTCGCCGGGGTCTCATTTGCCCATGCGGAAAAAGCAAAAACCGCCGAAAAAACTGCTGAAAAAAGCTTATTCATAACAAATCATTCTCCTTTCTGATTGATTTTTTCACTTTTATACAGTATCTTAATATACTGTACAAAAGCTTGTGGTGCAAATGAAATTTAAAAAAAAATCTGTTAAAACCGGAGATTGCCTTACCGGATTCATCCGCCATCTGGAAAATGAAAAAAATGCCTCACCGCATACGGTGGATGCTTATTTTTCCGGAGTGGTGGAGTTTGCCGTAAAAGTCCGCAACTCCGATGCTTCTTTCGATGACTGGGCTGACGTTGATCAGGATCAGGCACGCTCATTTGTCATGGAGCTGCATGATTCAGGGAACTCCAAACGTTCCATTCAGAGAAAAATTTCTGCCATGCGTTCATTTTTCCGTTATCTGATGATCTGCGGAAAAGTCAAAAGCGATCCCTTCAAATCCGTCCCGCAGCTCAAGGCAGATAAACCGCTGCCAAAAGTAATGACTGTCAACCAGATAGAATTACTCATCGCCGCAGTGGACACCCACTGGCAGAATGCAGAAGCTTCCGGCATGGTACGCACTGAAGGCGGCGCACTTTTTTCCTGCTCCCGGGATAAATCCCTGATCGAAGCCATCTATTCCGGCGGTCTGCGTATCAGCGAAGTTCTCAATCTCAACTACGGGGATGCCGATATTTCCAGCGGTATCGTCAAAGTCCGCGGCAAAGGTAAAAAAGAGCGGCTCGCTGTTCTCGGGACTCCCGCCAGAAAAGCTCTGCGTGAATATCTGCGTTACCGCAATGCCGCCGGAGGGGCAAGAAATATGGATGCCCCGCTGTTTCTCAATCAATCCGGCACCAGATTGACAGCACGCTCATTCCAGCGGAATTTGAAAAACTACCTTTTCACCGCCGGATTACCACCGGATTTCACCCCGCATAAACTGCGCCACTCTTTTGCCACCCATCTGCTGGATGCCGGAGCGGATCTGCGCAGTGTGCAGGAGATGCTCGGTCACGAAAATCTTTCCACCACACAGATTTATACTCATGTCAGTGCAGAACGCCTGAAAAAAGTTTATTCATCAGCTCATCCGCTGGCAGCGAAGAAAGGCGGCAAATGAAAACTTTTTCCGATCTGCCGGTATATGATCAGCTCAATGAAATTTCCGCCGCTCTTGACCAATGCCATGCGGTTCTGATTTCCGCCGAACCGGGAGCCGGTAAAACCATGCTGGTTCCGGTGCTGGTCAATGAACGGAACAAAAAAGGTCTGACCATTCTGGTCGAACCCCGCCGGATTGCAGCCCGTGCCGCCGCTTACGGAATTGCCGGGATGCATGGTTTTTCCACCGGAAAAGAAACCGGATTTTCAGTTCGCGGGGAATCCTGTCGCTGCAAAGATGACGGTATATTGGCAGTCACCCCGGGAATATTGCTGCAGATGCTTCAGAATGACCCGGCTCTGGAAAATGTCAGTGCCGTTGTTTTCGATGAATTCCATGAGCGTTCACTGGAATACGATCTGGCATTGACTCTGATTCTGGACATCCGGGATTCTCTGCGGGACGATCTGGAACTGGTGATCATGTCCGCCACTGTCGATACCGGAAAAATATCTGATTTCATCAATGCTCCGGCAGTTTCCATTCCCGGGCGTAATTTTCCGGTGGAAATATGTTATCAGGAGTGTTCCGCAGAATTGCGGGAAATGCCCCGTCTTGTCGCCCGCTGCGTGCTGGCAAATCTGGATTCAACCCCGGGGAATATTCTGGTTTTTCTGCCGGGTGCAGAGGAAATACGGCAATGCGGAAATATTCTGGAACATGCTGTTGCCGGTGATTCATTTGCCATTCATTTACTGCATGCTTCTCTGCCTTTTGCCGAACAGCGTGCTGCTCTTGCCCCTGATGCCGCCGGACGCCGCAAGATCATTCTTGCCACCAACGTGGCAGAAAGCAGTCTGACCATTGATAACATCACCTGTGTGATCGATTCCGGCTGGGAAAAACAATCCCGCTGGCATCCGGGCAGTCAGATGTCATTTCTGGAAACCCGGCGCATCACCAAAGCTTCAGCCATCCAGCGTGCCGGGCGGGCAGGCAGAACTTCCGGCGGGAAAGCAGTCAGATGCTACAACCGCTTCACTTTTGAGCAGTTTGCCGACTTTCCGCAGCCGGAGATCATAACTGCGGAACTTTCCCGCCTGGTATTATCGGTCAGCTGCTGGGGAGCGGAAATTTCTGCACTGCGCTGGCTGGATGCTCCTCCGCTTCCGGCGGTGAATACCGCAAAAGAGGCGTTAAGAAAACTTGCTCTTTTCACTCCGGATGACCGCCCTACGGCTGCCGGCAAACGTGCCGCATCACTGCCGGTTTCCCCCCGGATCGCCGCAATGATGATTTTTGCACCGCCTCATTTGCGGCGGATCGCCGCAAAACTTGCCGCCATTCTGGAGGAAAAAGATGATTTTTACCGTTTCAACACAGCTGACCTGCAGGAAAGGATCAGCCGTATGCAGACCAAAGAGGGCTGTTCCCAAATCCAGCGCAGTATAATTTCCAGACTGCTCAAAGAGTTTCCTCCGGCAGCGGAAAAGGATAATGCTGATCCGGGGATACTGATCGCAGCAGCATTTCCGGAGTGGATCGGACGCAACCGTTCCGGAAACGGAACTGTTTTCCAGCTTGCCAATGGTTCCGCCGCCACGCTTAAAGAGGATGATTTCCTGCGAAAAGAGCAGTTCCTTGCCATCGCCCCTGCCAATGCCGCAATACGGCTGGCGATTCCGGTGACATCCGGAGCTTTGGAAGAGTTTTTTGCCGGAAGAATAACGGAAAAGAAAGAAACTTTTTTTGATTCTTCTGTTGAGAAACTGGTTTCATTTTCCATCCGGGCTCTGGATCAACTGCCATTGAATAAACGCCCGATCCCGGTTGACCGGGAAATGGTGCTTCCGGCTCTGCTCAAAGAGGCGGAACGGCGGGGAATACCTTTGCCGCCGGCAGAAAACAAACGGGCGGTAAATCTGCTTGCCCGTCTGAAGTTTGCCCGCAATGGCGGTATGGATGAATTGCCGGATATGGGAAATATATATGATTTCCTTGCGAAAAATTCCGGATTGTTCCCGAATAATATCAATACGCTTAACGACTTGCGCAAAGTTGACTACTTTGACATCTTTCATTCTGCCATCGATTACCGTACATTGAGCGAAGCCGACCGTCTGGTTCCGGAATACTTCATTGCCCCATCCGGTCACAAATTTGCCATTGATTATTCCGGTGAACAACCGACTGCCGGAGTGATCATTCAGGAACTTTATCCGCTGGATATCCATCCGACGATCGGACGCAACCGTATTCCATTACGTCTGGAATTGCTTTCCCCTGCCCGCCGCCCGGTGCAGATAACCAGTGATCTGCCGGGATTCTGGAATGGATCATGGGAACTTGTCAGGGCGGAAATGCGCAGCCGCTATCCCAAACACAACTGGGACCGTACCGCCGATCCCGGTAAAAAACGCAAATGAGATGCTTATGCGGCTTCTCTGCCGATAACAGATGATCCGGATTGCTGCGATTCCGCCACTCAATGCAATTTATTTGCGGAAAAATCTGCGCTCGATCTCACGCAGAGATAATTCGATCATTGTCGGTCTGCCATGGGGGCATAAAGTTCCCTGACTGCAAAGTTTAAGTTGTTCCAGCAAAGCATTCTGCGCTTCCGGTGTCAATTGGTCATGCGCTTTTACCGCCGCCTTGCATGCGGCTCTGGCAACAAATTCCGGCGGGATCGCAGTTGCCGCACTGCCGTTTTCCAGCAATTCGTTGAGCATATCCATCAGCCAGGAGCTTATATCCCGGTGTTCGCATGGAGTCAGCGGGATCGAATTGACCATCACCGTTGTTCCTCCGGCACTTTCCACTTCAAAACCGAGTTTTTCAAAAAGTTCTTTATTACCGGTCAGCAGTTTGATCATTGACCGCGGCAGATCAAATATTTCCGGCAGCAGAAGCTGTTGACGCTCCACTGAATTTGCGGCGTATTGAGCAAGGATTTTTTCAAACATTATTCTCTCGTGAGCGGCATGCTGATCGATCAGCACCAGACCGTTACTGCTTTCGCCGATAAGATAGGTATTGTCGATACTGCCGATGATACGCCCGGGCCAGATACCGGAAAATGCCGCAGCTGTCACCGGTTTCACCATGGGGGAAACCGGGATGTTTTCTTCAACACTTTCTGTTTTCACATCTGCTTCAAAAGTGTTTTTTTCCGTTTCCGGAAGTTCTTCTTTTTCAAGCGGAAGTACCATTTTTTCAATTTCTGTATCTTCAACATCTTCTGCAACAGGGATATTTACAGTTTTCTTCACCGCTGCTGCCGCCGCCGGGATCTGATTGACCACACTTGTTTCATAACAGACCGGCAATTCGCTTTGCTCCCCATTCGCCGGAGTATACCGTATTTCTGCGGAATCCAGAACCATGGATAACGGCAATTTGCCGGAAAGGGTGATCAGATTATCATTTTTACTTTTCTCCTCCCTTGTCCGCATCTGGCGCAATGCTGCGGAAACAGCTGCGGAAACCGCCCGGCTGATGACATATTCCGCCTTGAAGCGTACTTCTCTTTTCGCAGGATGGACATTGACATCAAGATCTTCCGGAGGCATTTCCAGAAACAAAATCACCGGATTGTATCTGCCGGGTTCCGCAAGAGTACCGTAACCGTCTTTTATTCCCCGGTAGACAGCTTGAGCTTCCACCGGACGGGCATTGATGAATACCCGCTGATCCCGGCGGGATGGCCGGGTGAATCCCGGAGCGGCAACACAGCCGGAAAGATGCAGATCGCCTTCTGTATGAGCCAAAAACAACATATTTTCCACAAAATTTCTGCCGAAAATTTCCCGCAGACGCACTTCAAGTTTTTCTGTAGCCGGGGTGAAAAACACATTTCTGCCATCCATGAGCAATTTGAATGTTATCTCCTTGTGGGCGATCGCCATCATGGAAAACATCTCTTCGATATGGTGTTCTTCTGTAGCGGCTGATTTCAGAAATTTTTTCCTTGCCGGCAGATTGCAGAAAAGATCTCTGACCTCGATGCGGGTACCGGCTCTGCCGCCGTGGGGACGGGATGTGATATTGCCGGATTCATCACTTTCCACTCTTATACCGCCGGGATTTTCCGGCTGTCTGGTCGTCAGTGTGAATTTGCTCACGGAAGCAATCGAAGGCAGAGCTTCACCTCTGAATCCCAATGTCATAATATGATCAAGATCATTTTCATCAAGCAATTTGCTCGTTCCATGCTGCTGCAGTGCCAGCAGCGCATCCTCATCATCCATGCCGCAGCCGTTATCTGTGACGGCGATCAATCGACTGCCCGCCCGCTCGATCTCAACGGTTATTTCAGTTGCACCGGCATCGATGGAGTTTTCCACCAGCTCTTTAACTACGGATGCCGGTCTTTCGATCACCTCACCGGCAGCGATCCGGCTGGCGAGGATCCGGCTCATGATTTTGATCCGGCTCATAATGATTCATCCTCCGCATGGAAACAGCTGCACAGATGTTTTTCCCCGACATCAACACAAGGCGGCAACTCGTCAAAGCACCGTTTTTCTGCAAGAGTGCAACGGTCGGCGAAGCGGCATCCGGGACCGTATCCCGATGGCGGAGGCACCATGCCCGGAATCGTCTGCAATCTGTTTCCGGCACGTCCGAGTTGCGGAACAGCCGCCAGCAACGCTCTGGTATACGGATGATGCGCAGTGGTGATGATCTGTTTTTTGCTGCCGCTTTCCACGATCCTTCCGGCATACATCACAGCGATCCGGTCTGCCAGTGCGCTGACCACTCCGAGGTTGTGTGAAATCAGCAGTATTGCCATATTTCTTTCTTCGCGCAGTTTTTGCAGCAATTCCAGAATTTGCGCCTGCACGGTAACATCCAGTGCGGTCGTCGGTTCATCTGCCACCAGAAGTTCCGGTTCACCGGCAAGAGCCATGGCGATCATCACCCGCTGCTGCATGCCGCCGGACAATTCATGCGGATAAGAACGCAACCGGTTCGGAGCATCGGGGATCCCCACTTGTTCCAGCAATTCTATGACCCGGGATTTCTGATCTGTTATTTCCGGGCAGTGCAGATCCAGCACTTCTGCTATCTGATCGTATACCGTCATTACCGGATTGAGAGAAACCGACGGTTCCTGAAAAATATACGCAATACCGCTGCCCCGGTATTTCCGCAATGCACGCGGTTTCAATTTACTCAAATCAACTTTGCCGCGCCGGCTGAAAAACTCTATTTTTTCCGCCTTGCATGAGGCCTGAACCGAAAGCAGTCCGGTCAATGCCAGACTTGCGGAACTTTTGCCGCAGCCGGATTCCCCGACCAGAGCCAGAACCTCTCCGGCGGCAATGGAAAAGGAAATATCCGATACCACCCGGGCATCGCCGAAAGAAACCGTAAGGTTTTTTACATCCAAAAGCAGATCTGTCATTTTTCCGGATCATTCCTGTTTCGATTTTTAATAATTTTGTTCATAATGGAAATATAGCATCCTTTTAACTAATATTCCACAAAAAAAATAATATTTGACTGGAAAAAAACACAGTTCGAGTTATATTAAAGCGTGTGCATATTATTTTTGTAACAGGAAAACTAAAAAAAGTGACGGGATTTTACTGATGGAAAAGGTTTTTGTTACCGGCAGGGGATTGGTCACCCCCCTCGGCACCGGACTGGCGGCAAATGAAGAAGCTTTGCGTAAAGGCATCAGCGGAATCAAGGTGCTCCCCGAGTTTGAAGAACGACAGCTTTCAAGCATTGTCGGCGGTATGCCTGATCAGAATCCGGAAAGTGCTCTGCTTGACCGGAAAACCAAAAGATTCTGTCCCCCGGCAGGTGTTATGTCTGTCGTTGCCGCTGAAGAAGCTTTCGCCGAAGCCGGTATTCCTGCGGCAGAAGTCCGTAATTATCCCATGGCCCTTGTCGGCGGTCAGGCAAGCAGCAACGCTCTGGAGATCCATTCTCTTGCCCAGCTTTATATTGAAAGAGGATACAATCTCCGGGTGATTTCCCCGTTTTCAGTTCCCCGGATCATGCCCTCCGGAGCAATCAGTATCCTTTCTCTTATTTTCGGTATAAAAGGTGAAAGTTTTGATATTTCCGCCGCATGTTCAAGCAGTGCAATGGCGGTGATCCAGGCAGTGCGCCTCATCCGTTCCGGAGAATATGATATGGTTCTGGTCGGCGGTGCCGAACAGATCGACTGGACTGTCGCTCTCGGCTTCTGCGCCTGCCGCGCACTTGCGACCAAATATAATGATAATCCGGCAATCGCCAGCCGTCCGTTCTCTGCAAGCCGCGACGGTTTTGTCCTCGCCGGAGGTGCTGCGTATATGCTTCTTGAATCAGAACGCAGTGTCCGTGCCAGAGGCGTTAAGCCCATTTGCGAAATTTCAGGTATCGCCGGCAACAGCAGTGCCTCTGATATGGTCGTGCCTGATGCCGATGCCAGCAGCGGCGTGATGGCAAAAGCTATCGCCGATGCAAAACTGTCATTCAGTGACATCGGTTATATCAATACCCACGGTACCGCGACCCCGGTCGGCGACCGGGTGGAAATCGAAGCGATCAGGCGTTTGATTGCCGGCGGCAAATCCCCGGCAGTCAACAGTACCAAATCTCAAACCGGACATATGGTCGGTGCAACCGGTGCCGCCGAAGTGATCTTTTCCACTATCATGCTGGATAAGGGTTTCATTTCTCCATCCATAAACTGCGAAGACCTTGATCCGGAATTTGCCGACATCGACATCGTACGGGAATGCAGAGAAGTTTCTTTCGATCACGCTGTGTCAAACAGTTTCGCTTTCGGCGGATCAAATGCCAGTATCGTGATCAGCAAATGCAAATAACCGGATAACAGAGCAGAGCCTCAAGTTTTTTGCGATTTTTTTGCATTCACGACTTGAAATCTCCTCAATTTGGTGGTATATTTAGTACATAGTCAAATTTGATGCGTCTCCATCGTCTAGAGGCCTAGGACACCGGGTTTTCATCCCGGCAACACGGGTTCGACTCCCGTTGGAGATGCCATTTTTATTTTAAACAAAAGTGCAATCCCGCAAAAAACAAGCGACAGCTTGGCAAATGAATTTGCCCGCTGTCGCTTTTTATTTTTGCTTTGATCATTTTTTGTCTTTGCAAAAAATGGGATTGCTCCTCCCGGGGATTACTCACTTCGCGGTAGGGTTGCGCTCGCTCGGCTCGCGCTCTTCGTCGCTGCGCTCCTTGTCGACTCCCGTTGGAGATGCCATTTTTATTTTAAACAGATACCATTCGCAATTCCGGCAAAAAGCGAGCGACCATTTTGGTAAATAAATTTGCCCGCTGTTGCTTTTTCATCGATCTGGATTTTTGCAAGCAGTATGTGCTTTTGTCAGGTTTTGCAAGGCGCGAACGAGGGAGCATACTATGTATGTGACCGAGTAAGCAACGACGCAAGGCGTGAGAAAAGCCATAATGCGACGCAAAAAAGGGGCTACGCTCCTTGTTGAACTCCCGTTGGAGATGCCATTTTTATTTTAGATAATTGAACATACGCAATCCATACAAAAAGCAAGCGACAGCTTGGCAAATAAATTTGCCCGCTGCCGCTTTTTATTTTTGCGGGTCATTTTTGCGTGTCGTTTGGTCTTGTGCCGCCCTCCCTTGTCACGGCGCAGCCGTAAGGCGGAAACGGACGGGCGGAATGGACGTCAGAACGGATGTTTACGGATAGTTACGGAGATGGTTTGTTTGAAATCAAGCCGATTTTTGAATTTTTTTGAAATTTTTATCAAATTCTTTATCGGCTATGACCATTCCCCTTAAAATCAATAACATCTTTCTCATAACAGCACATCGAGCCTGCAATCTGGA
>JAZSIZ010000010.1:0-5893 GCA_045534015.1 Victivallaceae bacterium
CGACTGCTCCGGCACAGGAGCAAGGCGCGAGATTGTCCACGATGCGCCACCGCAGTAAAGATTTTTCACAAAAATTGAGACAATAACTTTTACTTCCGGGAGCTGTTGAATACCCCCGGTGAGGAACCGACGGCACGGGCAATAACAAGAACATTTACTTCTGCTGCACCGTTGTTGAGCAGCACTCCGGCAGCTGCGGAAAGAGTTGCTCCGGTGGTCAGGACATCATCGACCAGCAGAACTTTTTTCCCGCTGATTTTTGCATTGTACCGGAGAGTGAAAACGTTCTGCATTCCCTTGTGCCGTTCTTTTCTGTTTCTGGTCGATTGTTTACTGCGCAGTGAAAATTTCCGGCGCAGGGCATTTTGCATTGGGATGCCGGTCAATGATGATATGATCCGGGCGAGAATTTCAGATTGATTATAGGATCTCTGGCAATAGCGCAGAAAATTGAGCGGAACCGGAACAATAATATCAGCTTTTACGCAGGAAGCCAGCAGCATATCGGTCGCAGTTATCGCCAACGGGCGGGCAAGTTCGGGTTCATTGCTGAATTTAAACCGCTGGATAAGCTCTTTTCCGTACCCCTGATAAGCGAAGAGGGCGAGAGCTTGCTGCCACGGTCTGGGTGGTTCAGCAAGACAGAAGAGACATTGGTCAAGCGCGCCGTGATTTTCCCCGCCGCATCCGGAACAGCGGTGTGCCGGGTCAAAGAAGCAGAGTCGCTCCAGACACTCCGGACAGAATGTTCCGCCGTTTGCCGGGAAATATTTGCCGCATGCGGGGCAGTGGTTCCACAGCAATTTGGAAAATTTATTCAACACAACTTTTCTTTCCGGCGGCAAAGCTCCTTTTTCTGCAGTCAATGGCGGCAGATCAGGCAGGTAGCGGCGATGGTGCTGCAATTCGCTGTAAAACGGAGATCTGGTAATCTCTATAAGATCGAACCGGGAACTTCTGCCGGTGATATTCAAAGAACGTATATATGCTTTGGCTGCATTATGATTTCGTCTGCGCTGACGGGTGGAAAGGTTGTCTGCCGGACGGAAACCGGATTTTCTGCGGATCGTTTTTACTTCGGCAAAGACCAGAGTGTTTCCGTCGAGAGCGACAATATCCAATTCGCCGGCACGGCACTTCCAGTTGCGCGAAAGAACAGTCATTCCGCAACTTTCCAGATGTTTTGCCGCCAGATCTTCACCGGCACGTCCCAATGCGGCGGTCAGGCGTTTCATTTTCGGATGCAGTTTCACTGCAGTTCTCCGGTGACGAAGCGGTCGCGGCCACAGAGATCTTTGACGATTTCAGCGGTCAAACCGGCTTGTTCAAGCATAGCGGCAGTCTGCGGAGCCTGATGCGGTGATAATTCAAAGATCGCTCCGCCGCCGGGATTCAGATGATTGGAAATATTTTCAATCGTTCTGCGGATGAGAAGCAGACCGTTCTCCGGAGCGGTCAATGCCAGAACCGGTTCAAAGTCGCGTACTTCCGGAGATAAGCCTGCGTATTCATCTTCCGTGACATAGGGCAGATTGGCTCCAATGGTGTCGAACCGGTGATTTTCAAGGGCGGAAAAGAGATCACTGCGGATGAATGAGACATTTTCTGCGCCGCAGAGCAGGGCGTTTTCCTGTGCCAGTGCCAGAGCATCCGGAGAAATATCTGCCGCAGTTACCATGGTATCCGGCCGCTCGGTGGCAACTGCCAGTGCTATTGCTCCGCTGCCGGTTCCCAGATCGAGGACTTTACCTCCGGCGGGGGTGCGGTCGATGATCCATTGGGCAAGAGTTTCTGTTTCCGGTCGCGGGATCAAGGCTCTGGGGTCGGATTTGAGCATCAGATCGCGGAACGGGGCGGTTCCCAGAACGTACTGCAAAGGTTCTCCGGCGGCACGGCGCAGAGCGTTTTCCCATGCGGCTTGTTCAGAAGAGGATTCTTCCACCAGCCATTGAGCTTCCCGGCGGTAGTTGCTGACAGAGGAGTTTTTCAGTATTTCAGCGATTTTTGCAGTCAGATTTTCCATGCCGGTGATTTCTCCATATAACGCTTGCTTTTCCGTGATATTTCTGCGCTGCTGCCGGTTGGCACTATGTTTTTCGCACATCCGCAACGGTTGGCAGCAATAACATACAATAATATAGCATTATTCCTTTGAGTGTGCAACAAAATTTTCTCTTCCGCTATTGAAAAATTCTCCGGAGATGTTATATTGTAAGGAAGCAATTTTTATCCGGAGCGGAAACTATGGTCAAATCGATTCACAAACAGATCTACTGGCGGGATGCCGATGGCGGGGTGATGCCCTTTGATACGGGGCAGCTGCAGACCCGTCTTATCGGCAGTTTTCTGGCTACCGGTTTGAGGGAAGAGAGTTTCATGTCCGAGGAAATAGTCCTTGCTCTGGAGTATACGCTGCTCAATTCTCCGCGTCAGGAGGCGGTATTCAGCAAAGGAGAGATCGATGCGGCGGTCATCCGGCTGCTGGAAAGTATCGGATTTCCTGAAGTAGCACATGTATTCCGCCGGAATGGTCATGAGCAGATGGTTCGTATAATCAATGATCCGGCGACGGTTGCCGGTCTTTTGGTTTCCCATCTGGGCTGTTCCATGGAAAGAGCTGCTCACATATCCGGAATGGTTACAGAAGCATTGGATAAACTTGGATTTGCCTCTGTTTCTCCGCATCTGGCACTGGAACTGGCGCGCCATTATGAGCGTGAACTGGCGGAAAATGATTTCCTTGCAGAAAATGCAGTGTTGCCCGGTGTACCGCAGCAGACATTGACCAGGAAAGAGATATATGAATTGCTTCCGGCGGCACCGAAAGAATTGGTTGATGCCGGGGTGTTGCGGATCAACGGTATCACGACTTTGTTTCCGAGTGTGCGTTTCTTTTTCTTTATGAAAGAATTTGCCCGGTTCAAGCAGTTGTCTTTTCCGGTTACAGAGCTGGAAATAGAGCCGCTTTTGCACAATGCCGGAAATGCTCTGGAAGAGGCGCGTAAAGCGATTAAAACAGCCTTGCGCCATCCGGGGGAACTGCCCTGCTGTCTGACATTGCCGGATATTTTTGATTTTCTGGAATCCTGTGCAGGCAGTGCGCCGGATCAGCATCTGGCGGCGGAACTGGCATCGGTTCTCACCGGTGCGCTGGATTGTGAACTTTATCATCTGGCTTTTGATTGAAGCGTTTAAATATTTTCCACTTTTTTATTGCCGGTCACTGGAAAACCGGAAAAAAGCGGGTTATATTAATCCAAAATATACTAAACTTGAGGAGATATAGATTATGAAATTTTCTGTAGACCGGCTGAAACTGCAAAAGGCTTTGCAGCGTGTCAGCAACATTATCGGCTCACGTTCCATGCTGCCGCTTCTGGGTAATGTATTGATCAATGCTTCTGAAAACGGTTTGGAGTTGAGTACCACTGATTTGGAATTGCGTCTGGTCACGACCGTGGAAGCTGAAGTTTCTGAAACCGGTTCGACCACGCTTCCGGCGAAAAAACTTGCTTCTCTGATCGGCAGTTTCTCTGCGGAAAAGGTTGATTTTGAGATCAACGAGAAAGATTTTGCCCGTATCACCTGCGGGACAGCCAAATTCACTTTGCTCGGACTTTCAGCGGCAGACTTCCCTGAAGTGCTTTCCTTTGAACCGACCCAGGTCATCAGGATCAAAGAGAGCCTTTTCAAACGGATGATCGGTTCTATTTCCTATGCTGTGAGTGTGGATGATTCCCGCAAAGTTCTTACCGGAGTGCTTTTGAGTCTGCGTGAGACAGCCATGACTCTGGTTGCCACTGACGGTAAACGTATGGCGATGCAGGAATCCAGTCCGGAATCGATCACCGGCGGCGATGGTGATGCCATCATTCCGCTTAAAGCGATGTCCGAGATCCGCCGCCAGCTTGAAGGTGATGAATTGCTGACGATCGAAGTCGGTGAAAAGCTCTGCCGTTTCACCTGTGCCGGTGTGGTTCTGACCAGTAAATTGATCGAGGGAGCTTATCCCAACTACCGTCAGGTGGTTCCCGGCAAATTTGCCTGTGAAGTTGAATTACCGGTTCAGGCGCTGCTGTCAAAGATCGAAACGGTGGCATTGATGATCGCCGGAGCCAACAGTTCCATTATTCTGCGTTTTGCCGACAATCAGCTGCAGCTTCAGGCATCCAGTGCTGAAGTCGGCGAGGGCAGTGATTTGCTGGAAACGAGCTTTGAGGGAGAACCTTTTGAAGTATCTTTCAATCCGGTGTTTCTGGCTGATCCGTTGCGCAACACCGATGCGGATATGGTGAGATTCAAGCTCAATGATCCCTTGAGTCCGGTGGCGATCGAGGCTGGAGAAGGTTTCATTTACATCATCATGCCCATCCGCAAAAAGTAACGTGGTTATCCAATCTATAGCATTGACCAATTTCCGCAACTTTGAGTCGCGGGAATTGGTTTTTTGCAATCGCAACATATTTTTTCAGGGCAATAACGGTACCGGAAAGAGCAATCTTCTGGAAAGTATTGCTTTTGCCAGTCTGCTGCGTTCATTCCGCGGGGCTGCGCCGAGGGAGATGATCCGGATCGGGGCAAAAGAATTCAATCTGAAAGTGGTATTGAATGGCAGGATCGCACCCCGTATTTTGCAAATATCTGAATCGCTTTCCGGCAGGAGGCAGCTGGCGATCAATGGTGAAAATATCCGCCGGAGCAGTGATTTCATCCGGGAATTTCATACGATTGTTTTTGCTCCGGAAGACCGGGAGATCGCTTCCGGTACATCCGGGTGCCTCCGCCGTTTTTTCGATATTCTCATTTCCGGCTTGGAAGTGGAGTATCTTCTGCGTCTTTCCCGTTATTCCCGGGCGTTGAATCAGCGTAACCGGGCATTGAAAAGTGCGCCGCAGACCGCCGGGGCATTTGAGGAAGAACTTGCCGAACAGGCTCCTTTTATTGCCGCCCGCCGCCGTCATTATGCCGGATTGGTTGCCGAAAGGGTCAATACGCTGTTGGCAGCAAGGGGGAGTTTTGAGATAATTTACCGTGGTAACAGCGGGGCGACGCCGGATGAACACCGTCAGTTGTTTGCAGCCAAGCGGGCAAGTGAATTGCGCCGTCAGTTTACTTTGTGCGGGCCGCAGCTGGATGAATTTGATTTTATATTCAACGGTAAATTATTGCGTACTTACGGTTCGACCGGACAGATAAGATTGATAGCCCTGCTTTTGAAAATGGCGCAATACCAGTTGTTGTCGGTCAATTCATCAGTGCCGCTGGTAGTACTGGCAGATGATGTGACCGGGGAATTGGATGAATACAATCTTGATCTGTTTCTTTCCACCATATCCACAGCCGGACAATGTTTTTTCACCTTTGCCGAAGAGCCCCGCTTCACCCTGCCGGAAAGTTTCACCATTCCGGTCGGCGGATAAGTATTTACAGTAGATTTTACACTATTCCATAAATGTTTTTTTGAGCAAAAAGGCGTACATTTGCTTGACAAAAACAGCAATATGGATTAAATTAGAACAATTTCAGTTACAGCTTTGAATTCCGGTGTTTATGCAAAAAAACAAGTGGTTTTGGCATGTAAGTTTGTATAATTCTTGATATATGTGCGGAACTGGAGAATCTTATGGCAAAAGTATTGTGCAAAATGTGCGGCGGGGAGTTATCTTTGCCGGATGGGGTGTCTTCCGGCAGTTGTCCATATTGCGGGACATTGACCACGTTTCCTAAACTTTCCAGTGACCAATTGGAGCAACTCTACAACCGTGCTGAACACTTCCGGCGGATCAATGAGTATGACAAAGCAGTTGCCGCTTATGAAAAGATCGTGGAAGTAAATCCGGATGATGCCGAAGCATATTGGGGCTTGGTCATATCCAAATTCGGTATTGAATAT
>JAZSIZ010000102.1:0-2317 GCA_045534015.1 Victivallaceae bacterium
GCACCGTTTGTAACAGTAAATGCACCATTTGTAAGACTAAACGCACCACTTTTCATTGTTTGTAAGACTAAACGCACCGCCAAGGCTAATTAACCCTCTCAAACTTGACTAAATGGTGCATTTACTTTTACAATTCACAAAGTTTTTTGCAGAGTCGGTGAATATACTCTCTTTTCCCGGAAACAGGCGGCTGTTTCGCGGCATATTTCATTGCAGTGCCGAAAGCTCTTCCCATCTGGCATAAAGGCGGGCGACTTCACTGCGGGCAACTTCCAATTCAGATTGCAATTCATTGGAGCGTGAACCGTATCGGCTGAAAAAATCAGGAGAGGAAAAAATATTTTCCAATTCCGAGACCTTCTCTTCAGCAGCCATAATGGCATCTTCCATACCATCAAGCTCTTTCTGCTCTCTGTAAGAAAGTTTTTTCGGCTTGTTCTGCGCCGGTGACGGAACAGGAAGTGTTTTTTTATTCTGCGTCACAACCGCCACCTGCCGGGCAGCTTCCCGTTCTTTGCGCTTTTCCATGGCATAATCATAATCGCCGGGAGTATGGAATATTTCCCCGTCACTACCGAAAGAGAGGATCCCCGTACAGATGCGGTTCAGAAAATAACGGTCATGGCTGACCACCAGAACACAGCCGGGAAAAGCGGCAAGAGCCTCTTCCAGAAGCCGCAGACTGGAAAGATCCAGATCGTTGGTCGGCTCGTCAAGAATCAGAAAGTTGCCGCCGTTTTTCAGAACTTTGGCAAGAGCCAGCCGTGCCTTTTCTCCACCGGAAAGATATTTTATGTGGGTTCTGATGCGTTCATCCTCAAAGAGGAAACGTTTGAGATATGTCCAGATGGTGACTTTTTCACTGCCCAGATAAACGTGTTCCAGACCTTCACTGATCTCTTCTGCCACTGTTTTTTCCTCATCCAGCACCATACGGTTCTGGTCGATCAGATTGAATTGCACCGTAGAAGCAATTTCGCAACTGCCGGAATCCGCCGCAAGTTCACCGGTGATGATCTTGATCAGCGTGGATTTACCGACACCATTGGGACCGACCAGACCGATGCGGTCGCCGGGGGCGAATTCAAAGGAGAAATCTTTGATAATGGTACGGTCGCCGAAAGATTTCTTCACACCTTTCAAAACAACAGTCTTGTTGCCCAGCCGCGGCGGTGCGGGGATGAGCAACTCCATATCTCCGTCACGCACCGGTTTGGCGATGGCGGAAATCTCCTCGAAACGTTTAACTCTGCCCATGTTGCGTTTGAGCCGGGCTTTCGGAGAACGCCGCACCCAGTCGATCTCGGAACGCAAAAAGCTCTGACGTTTGGCTTCAAAAATATCCTCACGCATTTCACGGTCGGCTTTGGCGGCAAGAAAATCCGCATAACTGCCGGTATAAGAGTACAGTTTTCCATGATCCAATTCCACGATGCGGGTGGCGATACGGTCAAGAAAACAGCGGTCGTGTGTGACAAAAAGTGTGGCTGTGCTGCTGGAATTCAGGAACTCCTCGATCCATTCTATGGCAGAAACATCCAGATGGTTGGTCGGCTCATCCAGCAGCAGCAGGTCAGGAGCGGAAATTATTGCTCTGGCAAGAGCAACCCGCCGTTTTTCTCCACCGGAAAGATCGGCACAGAGCTTATCTTTTACAGCGGCAAGATCAAGTTTTTCCAGAATCACTGCCAGACGCAATTCCGGCTGCCAGGCATCGTTGACAGTAAGAAAATGTTCAATGGCGGTGTGTTCCGGTGAATTGACCGGCACGTTTTCATAATCACGCAGCTGGCGGTAGATATACTCCAGACCGTCCTGAATATTTTCTGCGATGGTACGCTGCGGGTCAAGTTCAAAATCCTGCGGCAGAACGGCACAGCGCAAATTACGCATCCGGGTAAGTTTTGATCCTTCAGCGGGAAGTTCTTCACCGGTGATGATCTTCAGCAGTGTGGATTTTCCACAGCCGTTTCTGCCGACCAGAGCAACTTTCTCACCGGCATTCACGGCAAATTCAGCCTTATCATACAAAATCTGACGACCTACCGACAAAGACAACTCCTCTGCGGCGAACAATACTTCTGCCATTATAAAAACTCCATAAATATTTTTTATTATTGTCTCAAATTTTGTGACAAATCTTTACTGCGGTGGCGCATCGTGGTCAATCTCGCACCTTATACTCCAAAAAATCTCCCTGCGGCGGCAGGAGAGCCGCCTCGCCGCTCGTGCTTCGCACTCGGCGGTTTCAGTCGATTTTCCGGAGACCACGCCCTCCGTCATTCCGTGCGGCTTACGCCGTACTCATAACTGCGGG
>JAZSIZ010000106.1:0-2849 GCA_045534015.1 Victivallaceae bacterium
GCCGCCATTCAAGCGGCCCGGCTTGGCAAACGCACGCTGCTTGTCGAAAAAAACGGCATGATCGGCGGTGCCGTAACTATGGCGGCTATTGATTGTTCGGTGATGTTCAACGCCTGGGGCAGACAGATCATCCGGGGGATCGGCTGGGAACTCGTTGAGCGTACGTTGCTTGAATGCGGTGAATCTCTGCCGGATTGGCGGCAGCTTGACACCCGGGATCACGTGGGAAGCGGTATTCAGATCAATCCCCTTATCTTCGCCGCTGTCGCTGATGAAGCCATCTCAAAGTGCGGCGTTGAACTTTCTCTCCACAGTATGGCGGCAGCCATGCATTTCAAGGGAAATGCCTGGCAGATACTGCTGGCAGGGAAATCCGGTCCCTGCGAAACAGCTGCTGCGATGGTGGTTGATTGTACCGGAGACGCGGATATTGCCGCCCTTTGCGGCGGCAGATTTCAGAAATGTGAAGATTGCCAGCCGGCAAGTTTCAGTGTTCTTCTGGGCAATTACGACCCGGCACAGCTGGATTACCCGGCACTGGCGGAGGCTCTGATAAAAGCGGCGGACAACGGCGAACTGAAACCCGGCGACATCTGGTGGCCCGCCGGAAATCTGCCGGAAAACACATCATCTCTGGCGAATATGCTGCGTAATTATCTGACACGCCGCGGAATGAATGCCAATCATATCGCAATGGAAAATCCCGACCTTCCGGCAAGCCGTACCCGACTTGAATTGGCAGGACGGGCCTCTGTTTTACGGACATACCGTTTTCTGCGGAAACAGCCGGGATTGGAACAGCTTACCATGATCCCGGTCAGCACCGAATGCGGTGTCCGCGAATCCCGCCGCATTATCGGACAAGTGACCGTTACAGAAGCTGATTACTTCAACGGCCGTTTTTTTGACGATGCGGTCTGCTACTCTTTTTATCCGATAGACCTGCATTGTATGCAGCGCAGTCTGATAGTAAAGCATTTGCCGGAAAATGTACTGCCCACAGTACCGAGAGGTGCGCTGGTGCCGGAATCTCTGCCGCGTATGCTGGTTGCCGGCAGAAGCATTTCTTCGGATCGCATGGCCAATTCTGCATTGCGGATCCAAGCGACCTGTATGGCTACCGGTCAGGCAGCCGGAGCATTGGCTGCGCTGGCGGAAAATTACGGAGGCGATGCGATGGCGGTTCCAATGGATCATCTGCGGGATGTGCTGCGTCAGCATGGTGCCGTCATCCCTTTGCGGTCGGCGGATAAGTGATCCGCCGGCCAAGCCCTCTGAAAAAGATGGTTTAAAAAGCGGCGTTAATAAAGAAAGAACTGAATTTCAATCATTTCAGGTAAATACGAGTACGCACTCCGGATTTCACCGGAGAATGGGAATTTTATTTTCCAGTTTGCTTATGGCTTCTTCCTGAGTTTTTCCTTAACTGACGCTTGCTTTTTACGAGATTGCTCACGATTTTTCCAAAATTTTGGCAAAAAAATGGTCGGGATAGGGAGATTCGAACTCCCGACCTTTTGTCCCCCAGACAAACGCGCTAAACCAGGCTGCGCTATATCCCGATCATGTACCTAATATACATCCTTTTTTTTGAAAAATCAAGCGGTAAAAGTGGAAAAATCCGTATTTATGGTGTATTTTATAGATATGGACAGAAAAATTTATCTTACCGCCGAAGTTTTCGGCATGTGCGGCGGCGTTCATGCTGCGTTGAAAATTCTGGAAGGTCTGCTGACCTCTCCGGAAAGGGAGATTTTTGTCTTTCACGAATTGGTTCACAATCACGCAGTAACCGAGTCTTTTACCAGCCGTGGTGTGACGTTTGCAGCAACCATAGATGAAATCCCATCCGGCGCCACTCTGGTCATCGGTGCCCACGGCGTTTCTCCGGAGGTCGAAGCTCAACTGCGGGCCCGTGCCGGAATTTGCCTAGATGCCACCTGTCCGCTGGTCAAAAAACTTCACCATATCGCCGATGCCCTGACCGATAATGAGCAATTGATCCTTTTCGGCAAAGCCGGACACCCGGAAGTAGATGGTGTTGCCGGACATTCCGGCACAAAAAATCTCTTTCTCATCTCATCTCCGGCTGAAGCGGAAGTCCTGCCGTCACTGGATAATCCGGTATTCATTTCTCAAACGACCGTTGATCATGATGAAGTGGAAAAAACTTTATCCATACTCCGCAGACGTTTCCCCAATCTGAAAGAGTGTTCCGGAATTTGTGATGCTTCAAAAAAACGGCAGGCCGCCGTTATCAAACTTGCCGAAAATGTCGATTGCGTGATTGTTATCGGCTCAAATCACAGCTCAAATGCAAAGCGTTTGCGTGAAATCGCAGAACGTGCCGGAAGCAAAGCATTTCTCATTGACAATGCTTCACAATTGACAGCGGAAATTCTGAATTTCCACCGTATCGGTATCACCAGCGGAGCCAGTACTCCGCAATACCTCTTTGATGAAGTGATCGCCGCACTTGAAAAAAATGGCTTTGTCAACGGTAATTGATACTCCTGCTGCCGATGATACTTCCTGACAGGTACGGATGATTACGAGCCGTAACACGTGACAATTCAAGCTGCGGTAATGATTAACAAGCCATTTCCACCGCAACTTATACGTTCCGTAACCAGCACATAAGTGTTCCAAAACGCTGAATGCTGTAACAATTTCTTACAAACATTAAAACAACTATTGTCTGTTTTACAAAATCAAAACCACCGGCTTAGCCGGTGGTATGCACCACGCCTTCAAGGCGATAATACCGGCAGCCCGACACGGGCTCTGAATTGGTTCGCCATGCGCAACAATTTTTCAGGCTACCGCTTAAGCGGTGTTTTTTATGCCTT